>JBEKGL010000180.1:0-7224 GCA_050012815.1 Thermoguttaceae bacterium | reverse complement strand
GCGCCCGGAAGTCCGTGAAAAATGCCGCCGCCAAAGCTGCCTCTATCCGGTAATTTGTCCGCTTTTGGACGCCGACCACGCGCCGATCATCCGTCTTATGAAAGCCGCCTGCAAGGCAACCGGCGTCACGCAGGTTTTCATAGCCTCCGGCATCCGCACCGATTTGGCCCTGCAAAGTCCAAAGTATATAGACGAGGTCGCCAAACATCATACGGGCGGATTACTGAAAGTCGCCCCGGAACACACCGAAGCGGAAGTCCTGGAATTGATGCGAAAACCGCCCATCGAGCAGTTCGAGGCGTTTGCCAAGGAGTTTCGACGCGCATCGGCCGCCTCTGCCAAGGAGCAATATCTAACGCCGTATTTTATCGCCGGACATCCGGGCAGCGATCTAAAGGCCATGATCCGCCTGGCCTTGTATTTAAAACGCCACGGGATAAAGCCCGATAAGGTTCAAGATTTCATTCCCGGCCCGATGGACGTGGCCTCGTGCATGTATTACACCGGACTGGACCCCATGACCGGCAAGCCGGTTTACGTGCCACGCGCCTCACGTGAGCGAAGGATGCAAAAGGCGCTCCTTCATTTTTTCAAGCCCGAAAACCACAACGACGTAAAAGCGGCATTGATCGAAGCCGGACGAACGGATCTCATCGGCGAGGGTCCCGAGTGCTTGATCCCTTCCCGGCCCCCGAAACAGATCGAAATTGCCGGGAAAAAACCCGCCGGCCGCACTCCCCGAAAACCCTCCGCCGGTTACCGCCCGCATCGATATACGGCGAAAAAAAGAATTAAACCTATTTGACCCCTGTTCATATTATCCCCCGGATGAATACACCCAGGGGATAATGTGTTTTCTCATCTTCATGGCTAATAATAAACTTGACTATATCAATTTTCCCCGGTATGATTATTAGTAATACTGGAGGTATATTATGTCTGCTTCCAAAGTTGCCATTTCCATCGATAAAAACTTGCTTACGGAGTTGGACCGACTCGTCGAAAAAAGAGTTTTTTCCAGCCGTAGCCAAGCGATACAATTATCGGTGGCTGAAAAGTTATCCCGACTGCGCCGCAGGCGTTTGGCCGAAGAGTGTGCCAAGCTCGAACCATCCGTTGAAAAAGCCGCGGCCGAGGAAGGCATGGCTGGAGAACTTGCCTCATGGCCGGAATATTAAGGGGCGATATTTATTGGGCCAATCTCAATCCGACCCGCGGCCGCGAACAGAGCGGCCTCAGGCCCGTTCTGGTCATAAGCCACGATGTATTCAACGAACGCTCGGGAACGGTCATCGCACTGGCCGTTACCAGCCAGGAATCCCGGGCGGGATTTCCACTCACGATGGAAATCAAAAGCACAAAACTTCCCAAGCAATCCTGGGTCAAAATCGGTCAAATCCGAACTCTGGCCCTCGAACGCCTCGGTAAAAAGCTCGGACGAGTTTCCCCCGAGGAATTAAATCGCGTAATCGAGGGTTTGAACGAGATTGTCGGAGATTGATCGAACAACACACGCCATAATCCGGAGCCGAGCATGTCATCGCCTCAGCCTAATGTATCGATCATCCCGTCGTCTTCGTCGGCGTCCGGCCCCACGGCCGCTTATCGGTTCCTGCCCTGCGCCGATTGCGGCAAGCTCATATCAAAATGGACGGATATTTGCCCCGATTGCGGCCATCCGCTCAAGCCTCCCACTCGGGAAAACAAGTATCCTGCCCTACATGTTGTCGCGGTGATATTGAAAATCATCGCCGTTATAACTTTCGCGGTAGACCTGTTTTTAATTGCAAGGAGCACTGAGGCGGGGCAAGCCGGCCTTACCATTCCTTGGTTTATAAACATGATACTCGCCCCAATTTTTACCTGGGCATTGGCCGAACTAATCCTTCTGCTGATCGACATCGAGGACAATACAAGCCGATTGCGCGTGGAAACTGCCGAAGAAAGAAAATTGAAAGCCAAATATCGGGCCTCGAAGATCCCTTCTCTTGAGCCAGAAGGGCTGATACGCGCTCGCTTGGAGCTTGCGAAAACGAAGCTCTCGCCCGACCTTCATGCAGTGTTTCAAAATACCAACCTGAATGTTGCGGTCCAGGTCGAACTGAAAAATCCGATTAATCTGGAAACCTTCAACCGGCATTTCGAGTATTTAGGATTTGAATTGGTCGATAATCGGCCCGAGCAGGATCACACTATCGGGCATAAAACAAAACTGATTACGGGCTATATCGACGTCGAATATCTCGCCGATCTGGCGCTCGCTCCGACCGTGGAAAAAGTCGGCCCTTGGCAACCAAATACAGATTGACCTTCGTCTCCGGCTTAGCAGCAATGTTCAACACGAAAGACTATCAACTTCTGGATTTCGGCCTCGGTCGGCGTCTTGAGCGGTTTGGAGATTACGTCTTGGATCGGCCCTGCCCGGCGGTCGAGAACTCGGCAAAAAGCGATCCGCCCGCCTGGGACAAAGCAGACGCCTTTTTCGAGGACGGCGGTGAAACAGAAGGCCGATGGATCTGCCGCCGCGAATTGCCCGACCGCTGGACCATCGCCCACGGCACACTGCGATTTGAATTGAAACGCACGCCCTTCGGCCAGATTGGCATGTTCCCCGAACAGGCCAAAAATTGGGATTGGATCGGCGCAAGGATTCAGGATTCAGGATTCAGGGTTCAGGGTTCAGAGGTCGAAATACAGAGTTTAGCCGCGACCCAAAGGGGAGCGGGTCAGGGTGAGGGCGGCAAACTCAAAATTCTCAATCTATTCGCCTACACCGGCGGCAGCACGTTGGCGGCCGCGGCAACAGGAGCGGAAGTCTTTCACGTCGATGCCGCGAATAATATCGCGGCCTGGGCGCGCCGCAATTCCGATCTTTCCGGCCTGGCCAGCGCCCCGATTCATTGGATTACCGAAGACGCCGTGAAATTCGTCAAACGCGAACTCAAACGCAACGCCCGCTACGACGCCCTGATCCTCGATCCGCCCAGTTACGGCCACGGACGACGCGGCGAAGTCTGGCGGTTGACAAAACATCTGCCGTATTTGCTCGAAATGTGCGGAAAGTTGACCGCGGGGCAATGCCGATTCATCCTCCTCACCTGCCACACCCCCGGCTACGACTCCGCCCGACTTGCGGATATGCTAATAGAAACCATTCCCGACGCCCGTACCGGCACGATCACCGCCAAAACCTTAACCATCCGCTCCGCTGACGGCCGGGAGTTGCCCAGCGGATCGGTCGTCCGCTGGTCGGCCGACAGATAAATAAGTTCATATTCTTCGTTTAGCCCCGGAGCTTGCTCGGGGAGAAATTATCACTATTTAGTCCAAGAGGGGTGGTCAATTTATTGACCACTTGCTCCGGGAAGAATTTCCACTTCAACAACCTATGATTACCAGTCTGCAAAATCCGCGCGTGAAAGACGCAATTCGCTTGCGTAATGCCAGGCATCGGCAGCGGCAACGGCGGATCATCATCGACGGCGTGCGCGAGTTGTCCAGGGCGGTGCGGACGGACATTCGCATGATCGAGATTTATATTTGTGAACCGTTGCTGGTAAGCGAGGAATCGCGTTCGCTGGCAAAAACCCTGGAAACCCGCGGCAGCGAAATCTTACTGGTTTCGGAGCCGGTCTTTCAAAAGCTGGCCTTTGGCAGCCGGGCGGAAGGTGTTTTGGGCGTGGCCGAAATGCCGCATATCACTCTCCATGATTTGAAATTGCCCGAGAAAAATCTCTTGATCGCCGTGCTGGAAGGCGTGGAAAAGCCCGGAAACATCGGCGCGGTCTTGCGCAGTGCCGATGCCGCCGGCGTTGCAGCCTTGATTCTAGCCGACGCCCGCACCGACCTTTACAATCCCAACGCCATTCGTGCAAGCCTGGGCACGATCTTTACCGTTCCCGTGTGCCAAGCCGCAAGCGACGAAACGCTCGCCTGGCTGCGCGAGAAAAACATCTCGATTGTCGCCGCCCGAGTGGACGGTTCCATGCCTTATACCAAAATCGACTATCACGGCCCCACGGCCGTTGTCCTAGGCAGCGAGGCCGCCGGATTATCAAAAACCTGGTCCGCCCCCGACATCACCCCCGTCCGATTGCCCATGCTCGGCGCGGCCGACAGCCTAAACGTCGCCGCCGCCGCCGCCGTGATCTTTTACGAAGCCCTGCGCCAACGAAATAATTAAAAACTCATTCCTGATTCCCGAAACCCGAACACTTTCAGTGTGCCGCCGGCGTGATCCCAATAGGCGAAAGACATAGGATGGGGATCAACAAGGCCAGCCAGCCGATTGCGCGCCGCAGCGGGCTTAGCGGCTCGCTGTCTTCGTCGCTTGATGGATGCTCGATCCCCAGAAGGATGATTACCACCAGCATCACTACCCAGCCGTATTGTTCGGTTAAGAGCACGAAAAGTATCGCCGCCACCAGCACGCCTCGAGCCAGGCCGTGGGCGCCGCGATCGAGCAAGGCGTAGGCCACGTGTCCGCCGTCGAGTTGACTGATGGGCAGCATGTTCAAGCCGGTGACGAACATTCCCACCCAACCGGCCATCAGATACGGATTGAACTGGTTCAGATCGAGGTACATCGGCGTGGGATATTCAGGCCGGAGATGCGCTATCAGCAGTTGGAAAATCAGGGGATTGTGAAAGCGGAAGCCCGAGCCTACCGCCGGCGCGTCGGGCAGTTGCCATATACCTATCAAGGTGATGGGCAGGGCAATGGCCAGGCCGGCCAGCGGACCGGTTATGCCAAGATCGAACATCTGCCGCCGATTGGCGTGCGAGCCTTCCATGCTGATCACCGCGCCCATGGTGCCGAAGGGAAGAATGGGCACCGGAATGAAAAATGGGAAACTGGCCGGGATGCCGTAGCGCAAGGCCATGAAATAATGGCCCATCTCGTGAATCAACAGTATCGACATCACCGCCAGCATGTAGGTCAGCCCTTGCGTCCAATTCAGGTTCAAGATAGCAAGCGATTCGCGCAGGGCCGCCCCCCAGGATCCTTGCGGAGCATTTTGCCAAAAGGCCCAAAACGCCTTTTCAAGAGCGTCCAGATGGGCGTAGGGCCTCCAATTCGTTCCCGCCGCCCATAAGGTCGATAGGCATGTAGCCAGGAACAATGCCATCGGCAGCCCAACGCCTTTTATCCACGTCCGGCGAGTTTGGTCCTCGGCCTGATTTTGGGTCGGCGCGTTCAATGTACTTCCTTCGGTTCGCGGCGATATCGCCGGTTGCTCGGGCTGATTGCCGCGATTTGTGGCTAAGGGATTATCCACGCATGATTCCTTTCAATATGGAACGCTCGCCGACCATGCCCCGCATGGTGCCCGCTCGCGGCTAAACAGATCATTTTTCCTTGTTTTTTTCTTTCGCACCGATTTCTTTTCCTGGTTCCCACGCTCTGCGTGGGAACCCGTTTTGTTGCGAGTAAATACCCGATCTTGTAGCTAAAGTCCGTCATTTTTCCGTATTATTTTCTTTCGCACCGATTTCTTTGATGCGGATATTCTTAAAGTACACGTGCAGAGGTTCCTGCCGGTTGCCCACGTTGTGAACTTGCAAGGCGATAAATCCTTTGAGTGTCATGGAGTCTTTTATCTCGGCGACGGGCACGCCGTTGAGCCGGGTCTTGATCGAATCGCCCACGGCCTCGATGCGGAGATGGTTCCACTGGTTTTGTTTGCTGATCTTCACGCCCTGCTCGGTGAATGTTTTTTTATCGCCGCCCAGCGCGCCTGGATAAAGCCATTCTCGCCGGCCTTCGTCGTAGATGCCGGCAGTCCACCACCGGGCTTTCTTATGGTCCATGTCGATCTCGCATTGATACCCGTGCACGCGGCCGGCGGGTATCTTGATCTCTTTATCGCCGTTTTTGACCGTCGTCGGTTTGTTAAAGCACTCGCTGCGGAATTGCACGCCGGAGTTCAGCTCCGGATCGACTTTGTAATCCAGTTCGAGAATGAAATCGCCATAATTCTTTTCAGTGCACAGAAAACTGTTAGGCGTATTGGGAACAGTCTCGCCGACGATCATGCCGTCTTCCACCGTAAACTTGGCCTTGCCGCCGCGTTGCACCCAACCGTTGAGCGTTTTGCCGTCGAAAAGCGGTGCAAAGCCCTCGGCGATATCGTTAATCAGAGCCTTGTCTAAGTGTCGAGGCTCGCGGACATCAATTTGAGCGACGCCGTCGGTATTGTCGCCGGCAAAAAGCGCGGCGCCGATCAAACATGGCAGGATAATAACGGAAAGCAACAAGATGGAAGACAGTTTCATGTCACATTCCTTATTTATTAAGGCTAAGAACGAAAAAACTTTACTTTTCTAAATCCTTATCCATTTTCAGACAGTCTATAGCAGTATAAGCCTTAAGGCAAGTCAAAATGGGAGGGGGGTGTGTTGTCCATAGCGCGTGTTATTCGACGCAAGACGACTTTGAAAGTCGTTTAAAGTCGTCTTACACTTACAAAAAACTCGCGGCACAAGTGCCGCGGCTAAACATAATTGCCTTGCCCAGAGCCGATCGCTGGTATAAACTTTGTGTTTTCGTCCTTCATATCTATTACCCATCACCTATTACCCATCACCTCCATGAGCGATCCTTATTTTCAATCTCTCTTTGCCCAGCGGATCGGCGGCAGCCTTTATGGCAAAGGCGCCGAGATTTATAAATTCGAGAAGATCAAGCGGGCCAAGCGCAAGGCCCTGGCCGATCATCCCCAGCGGAAACTGATCGACTTTGGCATCGGCGAAAACGACGAGATGGCCCCCGAATCGGTCCGCCGGGTGATGGCCCACGAAATCAATCAGCCCCGCAATCGCGGTTATGCCGACAACGGCATTGCCGAGTTCAAAGAAGCGGTCTCGCGCCTGATGGCCCGGGAGTTCAACGTCCGGCTCGATCCGGCCACGGAAGTCAACCATTGCATTGGCACGAAAACGGCATTGGCCATACTGCCGGCGGCGTTTATCAATCCCGGCGACGTGACGCTTATGACTGTACCGGGGTATCCGGTGGCGGGCACGCATACTAAGTATTACGGCGGCGAGGTGCATCGGCTGCCGCTAAAGGCGGAAAACGATTTTATGCCCGACTTGGATTCGATTCCAACCGACATCCGCCAACGTGCGAAACTGCTGGTGCTGAATTATCCCAACAGCCCGACAGGCAAGGTGGCCACGCGGGAATTTTACGCAAAAGTGGTCGATTTTGCCTTGTCGAAC
>JBEKGL010000179.1:0-7260 GCA_050012815.1 Thermoguttaceae bacterium | reverse complement strand
GCTTCCTCAATTAGTACGCCGGCTTTGGACACCCGCTCTTGCAGTTCCTTTTGCAAAGCCACGGATACTTCATCCACGCCGCTGCGCAGTGTAATCTCGTTTTCCGCGCCATGATCGTAGGCATAGCAACTTGCCAGGTGCCGCACGGCCGATTCGCTTTGGATTAAAACGTAATCTTCGTACTTGTCCACGTCGAAACACGCCTGGGCTGTATCTTCCACGCGCCAAACCACGACGGCCGCAATTTCGATGGGATTGCCGCGCTTGTCGTTGACCTTCAGTTTTTGTCCGTTGAGGTTCCGCGATCGCTGTGAAATGCGACGTTTGGTGTTAAGCGGATTGGTCCAAAGAAATCCGCTGGTGCGCACGGTGCCCCTGTAAGCGCCGAAGAGGATCAGCACCCGGGCTTCGTTGGGCTGTAGTGTAAAGTGGCCGTAAAACAAAAAAACAGCCAAGCCGAGGACCAGAACTCCCGAACCGAGCAAATACAAATTAGGCAGGCCATGGACTTTATCGGCGTGAATAGTCGAAATGATAAAACCGATCAACAGTCCAATGCCCACAAAAAGCACGGCAATGTTGACGACCAACATGAACCAACCATTCAGAACTGTAATTGTTTTTTCGCGCGTCATAACAAACCTCCCGGTAAAAGTGGATGTTGAATATATCATAATGATATCATATTGATATATATCGGTCAAGAGGCCATAAAAGATTATCTCCTAAGTTTCGGTAACATAAGAAGTTAGGAGAATGGTCCCAAACTGAATTTCAGAGGTGATTGATGGAATGTGTAAAGAATGGCTGGAAGAGAGCCTAGTCAAGCAAAATGACCCGACGTGGGCCGAACATACCTTTAATTCCTCTAATTCGTCGGAAAAAATGGACTATTTCTTCGGACTGGATGGGGCTGGCACCGGTTGTGCATTTGGCACGTTGGGCGGCGTGTCGGCGTCACGGACCGAGAGATCGGCATAAATCACTCGGTACTTCTTCGCATCCTTCGGGCGATACCAGAAGATGGGCGTATCGGCCGCGCCGAGCGAAACGCCTTTGCCCGCGTAGTGCGCATCGGCTTCCGGCGGCAGTGAAACTATAAACGTCGAGCCGGGCTGAAACTTCAGCGTGATTTCCAAAATCTCCGGCATCATCTCCTGCATCTGTTTCGCACTGGGCTCCTGCCCCTTCTCTAGACCAAACTTCTTCTCCATGACCGGTGATAACGCCTCCGTGTCCAGCGAGTCCGGGAAAGGCCCGCCGCTCAATTTGCTGTAGTAGCGCAGCGCGTCGATCAGGTCCTCCTCCGGCTGTGCGTCGGGCACGTTGGGCGGCGTGTCGGCGTCACGGACGGAGAGATCGGCATAGATGACACGATATGTCTTGCTGTCCTTGGGGCGGTACCAGAAGATGGGCGTGTCGGCCGCGCCCAGCGAAACGCCTTTGCCCGCATAATGAGCGTCGGCTTTCGGCGGCAGTGAAGCTACAAACGTCAAGCCGGGCTGAAGCCTCATCTGGGCTTTTGTAACCTCCCGCAACTGCTTCGCACCGGGCTTCTGCACATCCTCTGGAGGAAACTTTATAAAAATCTTCATAGTAATGATCTGTGAAAGCGACACCATGTCCAGCTTGGCCGGGAAAGGCCCGCCGCTCAATTCGCTGTAGTGGCGGAACGTGTTGATCAGGTCGCTCTCCGGCTGCGCGACGGGCACGCTGGGGGGCGTGTCGGCGTCACGGACCGAGAGATCGGCGTAAACGACCCGGTACTTCTTTGCATCCTTGGGGCGGTACCAGAAGATGGGCCTGTCAGCCGCGCCGATCGAAACGCCTTTGCCCGCGTAGTGCGAGTCGGCTTCCTTCGGCAGTAGGCCGGCAAACATCGAGCCTCGCAGAAGCTTTGTCTGGGCTTCTGCTATCTCCTGCTCCTCCTTCGCACCCGGCTTCTGCGGCGGATTTAGAGAATTGAAAGACTGCCTCTGTATCTGCACTTCCTCCCAGACGATCTGTGAAACCGACCCCATGTCCAGCGAGTCCGGGAAAGGCCCGCCGCTTAGTTCGCTGTACTGGCGGAACATTTCGATCAGGTCCTTCTCCAGTTGCGCGACAGGCACGACGGGCACGCTGGGGGGCGTGTCGGATTGGTGAACCGAGAGATCGGCGTAAATGACCCGGTACGTCTTTGCATCCTTGGGGCGGTACCAGAAGATGGGCGTGTCGGGCGCGCCGAGCGAAACGCCTTTGCCCGCGTAGTGCGAGTCGGCTTCCTTCGGCAGTGAAACTACAAACGTCATACCTCGCTGAAGCTTTGCATCGGCTTCCGCCAGCTCCTGATCCACCTTCGCCATCGGCTTGTTCTGCTGCGCTAGATTCCTGGCTAACCACTCCTCCATCCTGTGCACCTGGCTTAGCCACCCCATGTCCAGCAAGTCCGGGAAACGCCCCCCGTTCCATTCGCTGTAGTAGCGGAACACTTCGATCAGGTCCTTCTCCCCCGTGGGGGAGTCGTCACTCGTGTGGCCCTGTTTCACTATTACTTCATAACCGGCCGGCGGCTCGACGCTGAACAGCGACTCGTCCATGTCCACGTTGAACGCGAAGTCGCTCATCGTGACCTTGTAATTGGACATTATCGCCTGGGTTGATTCGATGCGGACCGGCAGGCCGGTTTTGGGATCGCCCCACACACTCATCACCATACCAGGCCTACTGATGCGGAATCCAACGACTTGGCGTCCGTCGATTTCTTTCTCGCCGAGCGACTCATGTTTGACGTCCGGTTTGTCCCGTGCATCGAGCAGAGCCGAACGAAAGCAGGCCACGGGCCACGGTTCCTCTGGACGACGTCGCGGCGATGCTGAACCTCGATCATTTCCGTTGAGTGTCTTGTCTTTGGGCACGTTGGCGTAATTCCAGACCGTGGCCCGCTTCTCCGCGGGTTCCAGCATGAGTTGCTTTCCCTGACCCCCATCCCAGATATCCACCTTCTTGGACTTGTCCCCCATCTCCCACTCCGTGCGCATCCGATTGGCATCCAGCATCATGACCTCGGCCGTTGTTGCCTTCATTAGATCCTTCTGCATTTCCGCAGATAGCCCCACCATTGTCAACATTCCGGCGGCGGATGGGCTCGTTATATCGACGGTCGTCTTGTACTTGACAGTCTTTGCATCGAGGAGCGGCTGGAGGAAGTCGGCGAAGGCCGGCGTCGTACCGCCGCCGTGGAACCACAAGGCGACTCCTGTAACGGCGAGAACGAAAATGGCCGCAGCCGTAGCGAGGGAAACCGGATGACGCATAATCCACCTCCATTTGGTTAGCGAACGGGTAAAAAATGTGGGACGAATCATCTCCACCCGCGTACGAACAACCGGTCGCTCAGAATCGCCGGACGCGACGACCGACATCACGCGCTCAAGGATGGCCGCTTCCGTGCCGACTGCCGGCAACCGCAATTCAGCAAGCACGCCGCACATTTCCGTCAGTTGCCGAAAACGCTCGCGGCAATCGGAACACGTTTCGATATGCCGATGAACTTCTCGTTCTTCGTCGGGCGATAGGCAACCGGCCGCCGCCAAGCTGATTCGTTCGGCCCAATGTTCGCAGGGGTGATGGAGATCATTCATGGTTTGCTCTCCCTTGTTTCCCTGGATGAAGCGAAAAGGTTCACCGCAAGATTCATTTGCCGCAACTTCTCGAGTGCGTGATGCAATCGCGACTTTACCGTACCCAACGGGCAGCCGAGGGCCGCCGCAATCTCGTCCAATGTCGCCCCCGCGAAGAATCGGAGTTCGACGACGAGGCGATGCTCTTCCGGCAAGCTCGCCACCGCTTGGCGAACCCGCTGCGCATCTTCAGACACCTCTGCGGAGCGATCGGGCGAACACGCAGTGCATTGCTTTTGGCCAAGAGCGTCTGGTGCGGAAAGCCTAACGGCGTTCTGGCCTCGCCGTCCTTTCAAAAACCGGTGCCGCAGAATGCCGTACAGCCAAGTGGAGAACTGGCAACGACCATCGAAGCGTGTCAAGGATCGCCACGCTTCGAGGAGCGTCTCTTGCACAAGATCCTCGGCCCAGTGGTCATCCTTGCCAAGGGCCAACGCACATCGCCACAGGGGTGCGGCGTGCCGCCCGGCGAGCCGCTCAAAGGCAATCGCCTCGCCAGTCTGGGCACGGTCGATCAACTCGCGTTCGCCGTCTTCGTGTGTGTTCACCGTACCCGTGATTCCCATGTTGCCGATGAAAGGTTCGCGCGTCAGAACATTTTCTTGCGAACTCCCGCTGGTCCCCTCCGCTTGATGGGTGCTGTAACTCCGCAAGGCTGAACCACCCTATTTGATATACCACAAGGGCTTGAAAGTCCAGGAGTTCGAGTGTGGGAAGAACGCTCGGGACACGCGGAACCGCGTTCGGGGCCAAGATCGAATTGGTCATGGAGAACGCAATTCTGCCGGAGCTGACCGGCCGGTTCAAGCGCTAGCAGATGGCGATTCCTTTACGGTTACGAATGAACGTGGAAGAAGTCCGCACCAGGATGTTTGAGACTGCTGCCCCTAAGCGTGGCACGCGCTGCAGGTGACGGATTCTGACTTTGATCGGGGGAATCAGCCCAATGAAAGTTGTGCGCAAAGCGGCGCAGCAAGCGTCCGCAAGGTTTCGCAAGGTTTCGCAAAACACGCCGCAAGTCCTTGTCCCTTGAGAGCTTACGCGAAACCTTGCGACACCTTGCGAAACGATTCAGTGACCCCGACGGGATTCGAACCCGTGTTGCCGGCGTGAAAGGCCAGTGTCCTAGGCCTCTAGACGACGGGGCCGGTTCTAAGGCGGTAAAAAAGCAAGACCCGTCTGTATACCGTGGCGATAAGACATCCGTCAAGGGGTTTCGCCAATTCAGGCGCAAAGCCTCAGAGGCGTTTGATAAAAAACGAGGCTTTACGAAAGACTGGAGAAAAGATTCAAAAGTGGAAGAGGCTAACGGACAAGCGCCCAGTTTTTGGAGGAAGAGTCTTTATGGGTTGCCGCTTGTTCCGGCTGTATCGGCTTTATCAGCCGTTTTGTTCCCCGTTGCAAGTTCGTTGCGATGAATTGCGT
Source organism: Thermoguttaceae bacterium (assembly GCA_050012815.1). Taxonomy (GTDB): domain Bacteria; phylum Planctomycetota; class Planctomycetia; order Pirellulales; family Thermoguttaceae; genus JBEKIK01. The sequence goes on along the minus strand of JBEKGL010000179.1, from coordinate 2,173 downwards.
CAAAGACCTCACGACGGTGTACCGGCACTTCCTTTGGGGCCTCAACACCAAGTCGAACCTTATCTCCTCGAATTTCGACGACCACGATCGTAATGTCATCGTTGATGACAATACTTTCATTTTTCTTACGTGACAGCACTAACATAGTACGTTCCTTCGCCGGATAATCCTTTATAACCCCCTTCAATGTGTATTTTTTCGGCATCTATATTTATAGACTGCCATCAATGTACGATACGCCTTAATTACGGGAAGTCAAGCGAATGACGGGCCAGTTGCGAGATTTTTTCTTGTCTTTTTTGATATAATAACTTGCCGCCGATCTTTTCATTCGTGCCGCTGCCTTCGGCAAAGATTACCCAGGTTATGACAAGGAAGCGGATAATAATCTATAACATGTTGCCGCATAATATGTTACATCACAGGACCTGTATTCAACGGTGGATAATCTTTATCTGAAATTGCACAATCAGTAGTCATGTTTTTTTTAAAACTTGTAGACAAAAATTTTTATCTCGCACCCATCTTGTGGGTTATGAACAATATGCCAAACTAGACAGTTTTTTGCCATTTAGATAAAAAATCTGCCTTTATGTAAGGTCTGCTTGCCGCTTCATCCTCAGGCCTTATAATCCATCTTTAGCAGCCGGAATAAAAGTTCTTGCTGTTCTTAGATCGATGTTTTATTCTCTACTTAACATACAAAAGAATTTAAATCATTATGCGACTCTGGCTTCGAAACATTTGTGAGGCTGTTATTACAGTGATCAAGGCCCTGTGGGTCTCGATACGCTACTGGATTCGCACTTACCATCCGGTGCGTCGAACATTCACCGAGCATTACGAATATCCCGAGTTACCGCTGAAGGTGGCTCCGCGGTTCCGCGGCTTCCATCGTTATGATCTGACCAGTTGTATTGCATGTGAGCGCTGCGCAAGAGATTGTCCGGTAGGATGTATTTACATCGGTAAGGAGCGCAAGCCGCCGCGCAAAGGTTTTCAAATCACTAGTTTCACGGTTGATTACACAAAATGCATGTTCTGCGGGATATGCACCGAATCGTGTCCTTCGGATTGCATTTTTTTAGGCTCGTCTTATGATTTGAGTTGTTTCAGCCGGGACGGTTGCATTGTGGATTTTTCCCGACTGCCGCTGGAAGTGGCTTGGGGGCGAGCCGCGTTGAATCCCTCGGTTGTTGCCGCGGCCAAGATCGTTGAAAAGCCAGTCCACGGCGGACCAAATCAGTAAATTTGAGATTTGAGATTTGAGATTAGGGGCTAGAGATTAGGGAAATGTTGAATGCTGAATGCGGTATAATGAATTTGTCTAAAACCGCTATCCACTAACCACTATCCACTAACCACTTTTCCCCATGACTCATAAACACGCCAAACACCGGGAATTTTTCTCCATCGAGGAAGCCAATGCCATGCTTCCCCTGATCCGTGCGATTGTTTCCGACCTCACGGAACTATCACGCGATGTAAACGATCGACATCGGCGGCTTTCGTTTCTTCTTGCCGGTCGAAATCCCAACGACCATGATATGTACCATGAAGAACTGGTACAGATTGAACAAGAAATGGAAAAAGATACTCGCCGATTGCACGATTATCGGGAAGAACTGCGGGCCTTGGGAGTGGAATCGGAAAACGAGCCTGAAGGTTTTGTGGACTTTCCGGCCTTTTCGGACGGGCGCAAGATATGTCTTTGTTGGAAACTCGGCGAAGATGAAGTGCTTTTCTGGCACGATCCCGACGCCGGCTGTAACCAACGCCATTTTTTAACGGCCGATAGCGTGGCCGGCAGCATGCCCGATGTGGATGCGGATAGTTAAATTCATGGTTTCCTGTGCCCAAACCGCTATTCTTGGTTATCTTGCCATACCACTATCGGTGCAGGCTTGCAAAAAATTGTGCATATTTTAAAATAGTCACCTTCTTAACACTGTCATTTATCCAGGAAGGTGAAGTCCGCACGCTTCGATTATGCCTACCGCTATTGTTGCCTACCTGACGCTTTTTATCATGGTGGGCTTTATATTTTTGATTGTCGCACTACTCTTGGGTAGGCTGTTTCGGCCTATTTCCCCTTCGGCCGAAAAGTCCGAAGCCTACGAATGCGGCGAGCCTCCGGTGGGGTCTGGTTTCGTCCAATTCGATTTGCGTTTTT
>JBEKGL010000178.1:0-8515 GCA_050012815.1 Thermoguttaceae bacterium | reverse complement strand
ACCTTTTTGCCCCATTTTCCGGCCGTCCGTTGGACGGCCTCGGTTCATTTACCATGCAAACGTCTATAAAGCGATGATATATGAAATCGTATCGCATTGCGCAAGTGGCATTACTTTTGATGTGCTCGGGGGCATGCGCATTGGTGTATCAGGTATCTTGGCTGCGGGGGCTGCAATTGGTTTTTGGCAGCACAACGGCGGCTTCGGCCGCGGTGGCGGCCATTTTTATGTGTGGGCTGGGGATTGGCAACGCCGTTTTTGGCAAAAAAGCGGATCGCAAGCGGAATCCTTTGAGGTATTATGCGCAACTTGAATTTTGCATTGCCCTGACGGCGATGCTTACGCCTTTTCTCATCGATGCGACGCGCTGGGCTTACATCGGCCTGGGTGGTCAGACGGTTTTGGGGACGTTCTGCGCCGCGCTGGTTCGTTTGGTATTTTCGGCCGCCGTGATTCTTGTGCCCACGATTTTGATGGGCGGGACTTTGCCCGCGGCGGTCACTGCGGTAACGAGTCCGCGGGACTTGAAGCGGCGCGCCGCCGGTTTGCTTTACGGATTCAATACGCTGGGGGCGGTTGCCGGCGCTATTGCCAGCACTTTTTTCCTGCTGGCATGGTTGGGCACTCGGCGAACGCTGTGGGCGGCCTGCATGATGAATCTCGCGGTTTCGGCTTTTGCCTGGCTGTTGTCCCGCTCGATACAACCGGCGCCCGAGGCGGGAAGTGCGGAGATTGACGCGATTGCATCCAAGAAAAAAGGGAAGGCGGCGGCTAAAGCTAAGCGGGTGTCCAAGAATAACTTTGGATTTTCTCCACAGCCGGCCCTCACCCCCGGCCCCTCTCCCACGACCAACCTTCGGTCGGTGCCCGGAGAGGGGAGTAATACTTGGACACCTGCTAAAGACTTACATTCGTTTGCCAATCCATTATATATTTACGCCTCGGCGGCGATTGCGGGCTTTGGATTCATGCTGATGGAATTGGTTTGGTATCGGATGCTGGCGCCGATTCTCGGCGGCACGACGTACACCTTTGGTTTGATATTGGCGGTGGCGCTTTTGGGCATTGGAATCGGCGGAATAATTTACCCGCTGATTTTTTCCCGGCGCTTTAGTCCGAGTGTGCGGGCCTTATCGTTGACCTGCGGGCTGGAAGCCGTGTTGGTAGCCGTTCCGCTGGCCTTGGGAGACAGGCTTGCATTGGAGGCGGCAATTAGCGGCGTTCAGTTTCCTTTGCTTATTGCACTGTTAGGGCAGGCGAAGCAAGACGTGGGCAAGCAGGTAGGCTACACTTACGTGGCCAACACGCTGGGCTGCATACTGGGGTCGCTGGCCGGGGGTTTTGGATTGCTGCCGCTGTTATCCGCCCCGGGGGCTTGGCGTCTGGTCGTTGTAATACTGGTTGCTTTAAGCGTCGGTCTGGCGATTTTACCTAATCGATCGAGAAATTCGATCGGTCGAATGGCATTACCCTTGGGGATCGGCCTGATAGCGATTGTGCTTGCGTGCTATCCCGGGCCGACGGCGTTTTGGCGGCACGGCGGCATCGGCGCGGGCCGCGCCGGGATTCCCCGGCCGCTCGTGCCCAATAGCATCCGCAAATGGCAGAACGATATCCGTAGGGCGATAATCTGGCAAGCCGACGGCGTTGAAGCGGGCGTTGCCATAGAGGCTCACAATAGTCTGTCTTTCGTGGTCAATGGAAAAAATGACGGCAGCGCCACATACGATGCGGCCACGCAAATTGGTTCGGGACTGCTTGGCGCAATTCTGCATCCCGCTCCCCGGGAATGTCTTGTGGTCGGCTTGGGAACCGGAGAAACGGCCGGTTGGCTTGCCGAGGTCGATACAGTGAATCAGGTGGACGTCGTTGAAATTGAACCTGTCATTACGGAAATGGCAAGACGCTGCGCTGCGGTGAATCGCGACGCGCTAAACAACCCAAAGCTGCGAGTGATTTACAACGATGCCAGGGAAGTGCTTTTAACAACGAAAAAGAAATACGACATAATCGCTTCGGAACCATCGAATCCCTACCGCGCGGGGATCGCCAATTTGTTCACTCGGGAGTTTTATCTATCCGTCGATTCGCGCCTGAACCAAGGGGGCTTGCTGGTGCAATGGCTTCAGGGATATGAGATTGATGAAATAACGGTCTCGACGGTCGTAGCCACGCTCAAATCGGTTTTCAAGTTTGTTGAAGTCTGGCACGGACAAAGGCAGGATATACTGTTTGTGTGTTCGCAGGGGCCTATAAAGTACGATTCAGCGAGAATTCGCCGTCGAATGGAGCGAGAGCCGTACAATACCGCTTTTGCCAGGGCCTGGCGAGCCGGGAAAATCGAGGGATTTTTCGCGCGCTACATCGGCGGAGAAGCGCTAGCGGAAGAACTGGCGAAAAATTACGAGCAACTGCTGAATACGGACGACCTTAATCGGGTTGAATACGGTTTCGCGCGGACATTAGGGCGTAAAACGGATTTTTCCATCGACCAACTGCGCAAGAAAGCCGCGGCAGTCTCGTCGGATCGGCCGATTGTCATCGGTCCCCGCATCGATTGGAAAGAAGTGGAAGATGAAAGAACGGCAATGTATGCCGCGGAAGTCGCTATCGAACTGATCCCCGCCGGCTCGTCGAGCCACACAGATATAGCCGACGCGGCCTTGAGGCGGTACTTGGACCAAAAATACGCCGACATGGTCTTGAAATGGGAGTCAAAATCTCCGCAGTCAAGCAACCTGAACGAGACGGCTTTGCTTGCCCTTGCATACTCGGAGACCGGTAATGAACGGGCCGGGGCTCTTATCGATAAACTGCGGTCGTTCCATCAAAACGAGGCGGAGTTGATACGAGGCATTTTCCTCGAGCGGCAAGGTCGCCATAGCCGGGCGGCCGAGGCGCTTTCAAAAGCCTTTGTCGCACTTCGCACCGATCCGTGGCCGCTGGAGGTGGTAACGCATCACGCATTGATAGCGGCGCGCGATCTTGTGATGGAAGATGCGTCTTATGCGCCGGAACTGGCTCGGGCATTGGAAAAGTCCTTTGCATTGATGTATTTCGAAGAGGAAAGAAAACGCGTTGGATGCTTTATCGCGTCGTATACTGATGTGAAAACAATACTGCCCTGGATCGCGATCTATGAGCCGAACCCGAACTGGGATGAGAAGTTTCTGGAACTCCGCCTACGGGTATACATTGCAACCGGCAATCCACTGCAAGTCCGCGCCCAGTCGGATCTGGATTTGTTCAGGAGTCAGGAACTTCAGAATAAATAGACCGGTTTTTAGTCTTGTTGCCGCTTGGTCAGAAAAGCCTGGATCGCGGCCTGGATTGGCGGCGATTGCAGGACAATAAGCGACGCCGAAGACTGGTCGAAGTAAATCGCCGACAATGAACCGGCATCGATCCACGAGGCGGGGGAAACCGCGGTTTTTATTTGTTCGATCAGGTCCGATGCGGCCAACTCTTTCCCCAATATCTTGCCGACCGGGTAGAACTCCAAATCCAGCCGGGCGTCAAGCGCCGATTGGGTGGTTACCTGGAGCGTATGGGCGTCGATGGGCCGATAACCTAACTTTAGTGGAAGTAGCAACTCATCCAGTGCGGCGGCCAAGGGCCGATTGTCCACGGCAAAGGAGATTTCTGACATGTCCGACATGCCGGCCGCGCCCAAGGCTTGACGGTCCAGGAGGATATCGATTTCGGCCTGCCGGCCGAGATACGCCAGGATGTCAACTAAAGTCGCGGGTTCGTGAAAATTGGCCGTTATCGGGCGATTTAGCGGGGAAGCGGCCTGCTGGTGCCGCGTGGTCAGATCGAATCGTTTGGGATCGCGATTGCTCTTAAGCGGCCGGCCCCGGGCGTTGCGGAGCTTTTCGCAGAAGACCAGGATACGATCGTGTACCGCGGCGGTTTGCGTGACGATAAGGGCGGTTTTTTCGGTTTCCACGGTTCCCTCGCCGCCGGCCGCCTGCCAGGATTGGGGAGAAATCAGCTTTTGCACCAGGGCGGCCAAGCGGTCCGCCGCCGCTTTGTCGTTGTCCGTCAGATCGGAAACCGTGTAGCGTATGCGGCGGAGTTTTTCGCGCTGGTCGGCCGGGCCGGTCACCACCACTTGACCGTCTTCGGCTGTGAAAGCCATTCCCCGCTTGGCGACTATTTCCTGTAGAACTTCTTCCAGCGTAGCGCCGGTCAGGCGGATGGTGATCGGATCGCGGAGCGAAACTTGCAGCCGGGCCACGGCGTCCGGATCGATGGTTATCGGCAGCCCGCTTAAGGCCGTCAGCAAACCAATTGCCCGGGCAAAGGGCATTTCGCGGAACTCGATGCCGGGAATCACTTCGCCCAAGCGTGATTGCACGTCAATGGCTTCCGGGGCAACAAGCTTGACCAACTTACTAGTTTCTATAGCCGGCGGCGGCTCTTTGTTTTGTTTGTTTTGCCGGGATTCGGTTTCGGCCGGAGGATTTTTTTCGCCGGCAGTCGCCGCGACTTCAGGTGTATTAACCTCGGCTGTTTTGGCCTCGGTTGTCTTGGGCTCGGGCGGGTTTTGCTCGGGTTCCTTTCCCTTTGATTCGGGCGTTTTGGATTGTGATGTTTCCGCCGTACCGGTCAGAGGCTTTTCTTCAACTGGATTTTCCGCGGCGGGCTTTGCATCCGGTTTGTCGGCGGGTTTTGCGTTGGACTGTTCTACGGGGGGCCTGACCGAATTATTCAAGGCGACGCCGGAAAACATCGTCAGCCATACGACGACCCCAATTGCCGCCGCGGCAATCGGGGCGGCGGCTATTATTTGCCATGAATGCCATAGTCGGAAAGGTTTTCCTTCGGCGCATTGGGAAAGGGAGTCCAAAGTGGAACCGCCGTCGGAGGCGGATGCGGACTGGCCGCTTTCCGGCCCGGATACGGGCGGTTTGGCCGTAGGCCCGAGAGATTGCATCGCGGGCGTTTCCGGTGGTTTTGGTTTAGGGGGCTGCCAGCCGTCGGGAGGCATTACCGGCACCATGCACCCGCACTTTGGACATTCCAGGATCGCGCCGACCGCTTCCGTGCTGCGCACAGCGAGCCGCGCATGGCAGGTCGTACAGGTGATGGTGAATAATGCCTGTTGCACGTTCCGGTCCACAACTGGTCAAGCACCCACCCCAGAGATGGGTATTGTCCAAATCAATCCCCAAATTCAGCCTTCAGGCCATTGTACGATACGGAAGCGAAATTGTCAGGCGATTTGTGGGCGGATTTGCGTTTTTCCCGGGGGTGTTTTCGATCGGCGTCCTTTCAATTCCTTTTGGTAAGGGCAAAACTGAAAAAGACGAAGCTATACTTTTTTATACGCGGAAATAAAGCCCGCTTGACGATCTCCACCATAAAACAAAATCCATAGCAAAATCATGAGTAGTCGGTCCATGGATTTGATACCTTCCTTTGTTGCCGGATTACGGACAGTAATAATATGGTTTTTGTTGCCGGCGGTCCTCGGGCCGAATTCAGGCCGGGCTGATGAAAGGCGGCAGGAACCGGTCAGGATCGTGTTTGCCGGCGACGTGATGCTCGACGGCGGGCCCGGTCATGCTGTTGTCCACGGCGTAGATCCATTTGCGGAATTTGCCTCGATTTTGCGTAATGCCGACGTCGCCGTATGCAATCTGGAATGTGTAACGGCCCCCGGTGGCGAACAGGTTCTGAAGCCTTATACGTTCCGCGGTCCGCCGGAAAGCATTCCCCTTTTGAAAAAATACTTTTCGGCGGTAAACGTGGCCAATAATCATTCCTGCGATTTCGGAAAAGACGCATTCCTGGATCAATTGGACTTGTTGAATAAAGCGGAACTATCCTATTTTGGCGGCGGACGAAATCGCCGCGAGGCCCAGCGGCCTTTGATCCTCAAACGCAAAGGTCTGAGCATTGCTTTGCTGGGTTTTAATCGTTTTCCGCCGAAATCCTTCGCGGCGGGCGAGCACGAGCCGGGAATTGCTTGGCTGGAAGAGGCCGACGTGATTAAGGCGATCAAATCGGCTCGCGAAGAACATCATGCCGATATCGTGATACTCTATCTACACTGGGGAAAGGAAACCGAACCCAGCCCGACTCCCGAGCAAAAAGAATTGGCCCGGCGGTTGATCGACGCGGGGGCCGACGCGGTAATCGGGACTCATCCGCACGTCACCCAAACGGTCGAGGTTTATAAAGGCAGTCCCATCGTGTACAGTTTGGGCAACATGGTCTTCGACTACTATCCCGTCGATCCGGAGGTGTGGACGGGCTGGATTGTGGAGCTTATTTTTTCCAAGCCTTCGGATGACAAGCCATTGGAAGTCGGCATGGAAACGCACGTTTTACAGATCGACAAAGCGGGCATACCGCATCTTTTGCCTTCGCCCCAAAAAGAACCGCCTGCGGGAAAATAATTGCGTATTTTTAGCTTGTTTGCGCAGCGCCTTCGTTCAGCAACCGTTCAATTTCTCGCCAGCATTTATCGAAAGAATCGGAGTTTTGGCGGGCAATATCCATATCGAATATCGCGGTTAATTTGACCTGGTCGGGAACAGGAGAATAAATTCTATCTTTCATGTGTTTTGACAACTCACCTTTGGCGTCGCGCTTGGTTTCAGAATTCGTTAAAGACGGTAGATTTTCCGCCAGTCCGCAACGACCTTGTAAAGATTCCAAAGATGATAAAAACCAGGATTCAAATTCTCGATTCGCCAGCACTACGCCAAATATAACATCACTTCTGGCTTTTCGGGCACGAGCAAGAAGTTCAGGACCAAAAGTACATGGGGGATCATCGTCGGCATCAAGTAAAATAAAAAGAACGCGCGGCGGCCTGGATTGACGCATTGCTAATTCAATGGCCCGTTCCAATTCACCTTGTTTTAGAACCTTATTTCTTGGTACTCGAATTGGACGTAAAATATTCACTTCGAGGTTTGGTTTTAAAATCGCCCCTAAGCGGCGCACTAATAACGGCACAGCCGCGACTTCTCCCTGGCCTTCGACAATACTACAAACATCAAGTCTCATGGCTCTGTCGGAAAAGTGGAAACTCCTCTTCGTCATCAAATGGCTCAAGAGGTTTGGGTTGTGGTTTTAATTGTTCCAGTTTAAGCAATTCCCCAGCAGTATATAACCTATCCATCATGGCGGATTTACTGGCATCATCCGCTGGGCCAATGGTTGTTTTACCTTCTTGTGCATCAACAATTAGCAACGAGTCGGGGTCTAGCTCTTCAGTATCAAGTAAGTCAGGGCTGTGACTTGTGACTAAAACCTGGGTAAAGTGAGAAGCTTCATGCAAAGCTCCCATAAGTGCTGATGTCGCCGCAGGATGAAGAGTTGACTCAGGTTCTTCTATTCCTACTAGAGGAATCGGCGATTCTTGTGGTCGATCAAAACATTGAAACAAGGACACCAGCACCCCTAACGCGCGCAAAGTGCCATCTGACATATTTTGTGCAAAAAAACTCCAAGGATATTCATCTCCCGCAACCAGTTGTTTGAATTCTAAGGTTTCTTTTGTGCCAAAAGTTGTTGTGTCAACACCTTTGATGCCTGATACAATACTTCCCAAATACTCCTCGATTCTTTCTTTGACCTTTTTGTTATTGCGTTTAATCCAATCCAGAACGCTGGTTAAATTTCCACCATCCTTTAATAGTAAACTACCTGGATCCGGTTCTTGATATTCACGCAGTTTAGCTGGATTTATGTTATAGAACCCCATTCCTGAAAGCGACTCGAAGAGTGGGCGAAATTCTGGATAACCAGAAGCTATGTTTAGGTAGAGACGATCAACCGGAACTGGAGGAGTAGGATGGAAACTGGAAGATTTTATAACTCCCTCCTGAATCCAATATTCCGCCTGCTTAATACCATTTCCAATCGAACATTTTTCTTCTTGAATTCCGAAGTGTCCTTCCCGCGTACCGACAAGGAATTGATAAGAGGCATTCACGCTTCCCTGTAGAGATAATTCCAACAGAACAGTAAAATAATTCGGATGTCCACGCGAACGGCGGCGGACTTCTTTAATCCCGCCACGTATCCGCAGTGCTTGATCCATGGTGCTTCGGAGGGAATCTGCTACAAAACTTAATGCATCAAGAAAATTACTTTTTCCAGATCCATTGGGCCCTACCAAGAGCATCAAAGATCCTAATGAGACATCGCATGCATGGATACTTTTATAATTTCTTAACACAACCCGCTTAAGAAATGGCATTTTTTGTTCATTCATTTTTATGCTCCCCAAGACGATCACCTATCCTTACTTTAAGATACCAGTTTATCTGATCCCTGGATATGGGGGGGGTAATTAGTCTCTATATATTTTGAATTCTTTCAAGTATATTGTCTATTCTAGGCGTTCCTAGGGAAAGGATGCCGAACACAATTAGAATCCAATTTGTCTATTTCCTGTAATGCTATTTTTTAGATCATAACAATACCCAATCATGCTACACACGCCCTTGAATATCCGCCGTATCGACAGCCGCCGGGACGATATCCGCGCGGC
>JBEKGL010000177.1:0-7331 GCA_050012815.1 Thermoguttaceae bacterium | reverse complement strand
CCGGGCGGTCTCCACGTCGCTTAGCCGGATGGGGCCGGGGCGCTGGAGTTTGCGGCGGAGCGATTCGGCCTGAGCGCGGGGCAGAAAATGCAACACCCGATCGGTTATTTGCGGCAAGGCGCCCAATAGCGCGGGCATGATCCATTGCGGATCGGCCGCGCGAAAAGCATCGGCTATCGTGGCGTCGTCCAGATCGGCCAGATCGTCGAATTCCATCGGCGGCGGCCCCAGCCTTTCGGCCAATGCCCGATCGTGCGCGGCCAGGTTATCCAGGATTTGCAGGCGGACGTTGCTTTCGGAGGCCTGCAGAATTCCGCCAATGGCCTGCAAACCGGCGACGCGCCGCCGTTGCATGGGCACTTTTTGCGAGAGCCTGCTCTCCAATGCCTGTTCCACTTCCTGCAAGACCGCCGTGTCGGTCTCCTCCAGATCGACCAGACGCCGGACTACCTCCGTTTGCAAATTCGGTTGCAGGAGCGTCAATACTCCGCCGGCCTGGCGGGCCGACAAGTGCGACAGCACCAGTGCGATGGTTTGGGGACGTTCGCCGGATAAAAGCCGGGCGATTTTTTCCCCTTCGGCTTCCCGCAATCGCACAAAAGACGTCGGGTGCGAGTCGCTTGCAGCCGCTTCCTTGGCGGCAGGCGCGGAACGTCCAAGACCGATTTCCCGGCCCAGGCGTCCGCCAAGTTCGATTCCGACGGATTGTTGGGTAGACGGTTGCGGACCGAGCCTGAAGAACTCGTCCACGACGCGACGTTGCTCATTGTCGGGAATATCGTCCAGCACCACCACGGCCTGGCGCACGCGATGCGCCTGCTCCGGAGTAAGCTGTTCCAGGACCGCGTCGGCCGCTGCGCGATCGAGACAGGCCACGAGAATGGCGGCCTTGCGGATGCCGGCATTTGTCAAGTCTTGCTGGATTGCCTTCATATTTCGTAATTCCGTTAAGAGCTTGTGCTACTGATCCAACCGCGAAGGATATTGGCGGCCGTATCCGGATCTTCTTTTACCATTTCCGAAAGATCGTCGATCAGCGACGGCCCACTTGTGAAACGCCGCAGACGCGACGCAGCCGGCGCGGCGGACTCGGGAGGCTGTTCTTCGTTGTCGGCCGTGTTGGCGATCTTGGGCATTGCGTGGGTTTCGGGCATGGGAGGGGCGGAGCGGATCAACGACCGCAACATCAACAAACTCATTATCGCAACTCCGATCATGCCCAACATGCTCCAGTATTCGCCCAGCCAGGCCAAAGCCGTTTGGGCGGCGCCTGGAGCGGGGATTTCCTTGCCGGGAATAGGCTGAAAGGCGGAGACCGTGACACATTCCGTCGGATCAGTAACGCCTTCGGTCTGCGGTAAAAGCGGCGCCACGTGCTTCCGAACCATTTCCGTCACCTCGATGCGGATTTGATCGATGGCCGCCTGGTCCGGCTCCTTTTGTTCCTTGCCGTCTTTGGCGGGATTGCGTTGTTGCCAAACGCTTTTGAAGTAACTGACGGGGATGCCTATGGAAACCTTGGCCGACTTCGGCGTAAGCCCGACCTTTTCGATCTCCGTTTCCGAACCGGAAGGCAGGCTGACAATATCCGACTTCGATTGTTCTTCCTCTTCCTTGGATCCGCCGGCGGAATTCGATCCCAGCGCGGCGGCGGTATTCGGCGGCTGTTGTCCGGCATAACCCGGCCTACCCGACGGTCCGCCGCTGTCCTGCGTCCGCGAAGTGCTTTGATTCGACTCTCGCACCGTGGTGGTTTTGGAATCGCGTTTCACTATGTGCTCGCGGCTATTTTTATTCGTATCCAAGGTTACGGTAGGTTCGACGGTGACATTGGGGATATAAGACAGGGCATTGAAAATTTTGGCTTTTAAATCCCGTTCGTAGGTCCGTTTCAGCGACACATACAGATTGTCTTCGGCGCCGCCGCCGTTTTCCGGATTTCCATACGAGGTGCGGCCGTTCAGATCGGATACGGTAACATCCTCGGACTTGAGACCGGCAATTCCGCCTGCCACAAAGTGACGGATATTGAAAACTTGATCCGCATCCAGTTGCTCGGACCCGATCGGCTTGACGGCGACCGAGGCCTTGAAGATCTTTTCCCTATTCAACCCGCCCTTGGTGTCGGAATCATAGATGACGGTTGCCCGTTCGATACCGTGCATGACACTTATGACAAGGCCCATTTTTTTTTCTTTTGTGTTTTTCCTTCGCTGTTCCCTGTCTTTTTCGGTTTCAAAGAAACTACTGTTGTTCGATTCCTCATCCATTACGGTGCTGAAGTCGACCGGCAGGGCCTTGGAGTCGGCCAAGGCGGCCATATACACGGCCTCTTGACCGTGCGGCACGCGGATCTGCGTTCCGTCGATCTTATAACCGGTGAGTTTCGCCTTGCCGAAAGCGGCCTCCATGGCCGGCAATTGACTGGCCGATATCGGCACGCCGTGCATCAAATCCCCGCTGGGGCCGGACATGTCGTGAGTGAATAGATATCCCAGGCTGATAACCACCACGATCAACAGCAGCCCGGCCGTGAGCCGGGCGCCGGGCGTCATCGAGCGAAACAGATCGACTACCTGCGTAAATGCCTTATTGAGAAAATCCATCCGTGGACCCTTTATTTTTACAAATTTCAAATTTCAAATTTCAAATCTCAAATTTCAAATCTCAAATCTCAAATCTCAAATCTCAAATCTCAAATCCCTTCCCCGTTACACGCGAATCGCTTCCACGTCCTGATACGCTTGAACCAACTTGTTGCGGACCTGGAGCATCATTTTGAAGGCCAGGTCGGCCTTTTGCACGGCGGTCAGCACCTCGGCCGGACTGACGTCTCCGCCGGTGGCGAATTTTTCCACGGCCGAATCGGCCTGCTGCTGCATTTCGTTTACCTGCTGGATCGAGTCGAGCAGATAATTCTTAAACGAGTCTGCACCCTGGGCGGCATCCTTGCCGGCCAGGACGCTTGGATTTAGCGTAAGCTGCTGCGATATGTTTTGTATGGGATTCATGGACATATCATGTAATGCTTAAAAGGGATATCATCATGCAAGATTTTTTCCTGGTTCCCACGCTCTGCGCTGGAACCAGGGATTTTTAACGTTTGTTGTTCAATGTCTATTGTCAGGCGAGGATTTTTAGCGTTTGTTGTTCCAGGTCTTTGGTGATTTCCATCGTGCCCAGATTGGCTTCGTAGGCCCGGGCGGCTTCCATGGCGTCGGTCATTTCGGTCATCATGTTGACGTTGGGGTAGGCGACGTAGCCCGCGTTCGGACCGGTTTTAATGGCGTCGGGATTTCCGGGTTCGTATTTCAGCCGGGGTTCGAGTTTGGCGGTTTGCACCGAGGCGACCTTGACCCCGGGCGCGCCGTTTGCGCCGACGCTGGGATCGGTTTGAAAGACCACGAAGCGGGGCTGGTACGGCGACGGTTCCCCGGCCTCGTTATGCGTGGTCGAAATGTTCGCCAGGTTGCTGGAAATCGCATTCATCCTTATCCGTTGGGCAACTAAGGCGCTGCTGCTAATGTCCAATGCCGGAAGCATGTTCAGGTCCAGGGGGTTAGTTGTTAATTCTTGGAAACAGGTTGCCCCGATTCGCGCCGCTAGACTGCCCCTGGCGGCCGCACGCTTGTTAAATAATTTTCCTCATGGTTTCGATTAAAGGGTTATACTTTTTCGGAGATGGCGGTTTCCAGCATGTGAAATTGCTTGACCATAATCGTCAGTGCAATGTTGTGTTGCATCTGGTTTTTGACCATCTCGGAAGCTTGACGTTCGATGCCCACGTTGTTTTGATCGTGATGCAGAATGGTTTTGGAATTTTTGGCGACTTCGGCCAGCGGCTCGGCGCTCCGCAGCCCGATTTCGCCGGGCGAAACCTCTTGCGAGGACGACGGCGGCTGATGCCGCTCTTCGATGGCCTCGTGCAATCGAGACTGAAAATCCTCGACCGAAAGGTCGCGGACCTTGTAACCCGGCGTGTCCATATTGGCGATGTTGCCGGCCAGAACGGTGTGCCTGGCCTGGCAGAAATTCACCACTTCCTGGAGCACGGGAATCGTCGTCGAATCGAACAAGTTCGAGATCATCGAGCACGGCTTTCGCTTATTAAAACAAAGGCAACGCATATTGACCAGATTTCTGGTGCAACCGGCGTGCCATATTCGGCGGAGACTCGCCGGACAGGGCATATCGGCCAATTAACGCGTATTGCCTAACTTACTGGGGTGTTTGTTTTTCCCGATAAAAATCCAATTTTATTCTTTACAACTCCTTTGCCGTAAAAAAGTTCTCTTTACATCTGCAACCGGCAATTTCTGCGCATGGGGATCGGCAATTATTGCCCATTGTCATCCTGCTTTTAAAAACGATTTTTCCCGCGGTGCGTAACCGTATTGGCGCAACTTGCCCGATAGGGTTCGCAGCCCGATGCCCAGGGCCTGGGCGGTTTTTGCCCGGTGCCCGCCGAATTTTTCCAACGTGGCTTCGATCAGTTTGCGTTCCATTTCCTGTAAACTGATTCCCACGGGCATGTCATTGTCTTGGTTTTGCGTTTCTCCGGGAGCGGCGATCAACCAGCGGCGCAGGTCGTCGGCGGCGATGGGCCGGCCGGCGTACAGGATACTGGCGCGGGTGACGATGTTTTCCAGTTCCCTGACATTGCCCGGCCAATGATAATCCAACAACAACTGCTCGGCCGAGGCCTCCAAGGAGCATGGATAGCGTTCCAGGCGATTAGCGCAACGGACGAAGAAATAATCGACCAGTTGCGGGATGTCTTCGCGGCGCTCGCGCAAGGGCGGAACGTGCAGGGGAACCACGGCCAAGCGGAAATATAAATCTTCGCGGAACCGTCCGGCCGACACCTCGACTTGCAGATCGCGGTTGGTCGTGGCCAGCACGCGGACGTCGACGCGGATGGTTTGGCTCGATCCCACGCGTTCGAAACTCTTTTCCTGCAGCACGCGGAGCAGTTTGGCCTGTAGGTGGAGGTCGATTTCGCTGATTTCATCGAGCATGAGAGTGCCGCCGTCGGCCGATTCGAAGCGCCCGATGCGTTGGCTGTCGGCGCCGGTGAATGCGCCGCGTTCGTGGCCGAACAGTTCGCTCTCCATCAATTGGGCCGAGAGCACGGGGCAATTCAGGCTGACCAGTTCCTTGTCGCGGCGGTTGCCGGCGGCGTGGACCGCCAGGGCGACCAATTCCTTGCCCGTGCCGCTTTCGCCGGTTATAAGCACGGTTTCCGGCGTGGGCGCCACCTGGGCGATGCGATCGCGGAGCGTCCGCATCTGCGGGCTGGAGCCGATCATCACCGGCTGTTCGCATTGGCTTCCCCGGGCTGCGCCGCTGATATCTTGTTTTACCAGCCGGCCGTGGCGAATAGCCTGGCCGACGAGCAGCTCGAGTTGATCGACGTTGAAGGGTTTTTCGATATAATCGAACGCCCCGTGGCGCATGGCTTCCACGGCCGTGGCCACCGAGGCGTAGGCGGTGACCATCACGGCGGCAACGCTTAGTCGCCGTTGTTGGAGTTGGATGATGAACTCCACGCCGTTCATGCCGGGCATTTTCAAGTCGGTCAGCACGCAATCGAAGTCGTCGCGTTCCAATACCTGAAGCGCCTCCGGCGCGCTGGAACAGCAAACCACTTCGTGGCCGGCGGAACGCAATACGTCGGCCATGGACTCGCGGGCCTGGCGATGATCGTCGACGACCATCACGCGGCCGGGCAGAGCGCGGGGCGTGTTTTCGGCTAAAGAAATAGTTTTCATGCGACGGCCTCCAATAGCTTGGCACGGGGAATTCGCAAACTGAAGACTGCGCCGCCTTGGGGATTGTTGGCCGCAGTCACGTTTCCTTGGTGCACCTCGGCGATGCGGTAAATGATGGCCAGCCCAAGCCCCGTTCCGCCCGGCTTGGTCGTGAAAAAAGGCTCGAACACCCGATGCCGGACGTCGTCCGACAGCCCGGGACCGGAATCGGAAATCGTCAGGACCACGTAATCGGACTGGTCGACGGCATCAATGTTTATCGTTCCGCCGTCGGGCATTGCGTCCACGGCGTTTAAAAGCAGGTTAAGCACGGCACGGCGCAGCATGTCGCGGTCGGCGGCGATGGTCTGCGCGGGCGATATGTCGAGAATCGTTTCGATTCCCTGGGCATCGAATTGCGGCGAGAGCGATGAGCAAACGTCTTCGATTAGTTTTTTCAGCTTGAACGTTTTCAATTGCGGTTCGCGTTCGGCGGTAAAGTGCAAGAGGTCGTTGACCGTGGCGTCCAGGGCCGTGAATCCGGCCGTAATCTTGTCCAACATCTCGAGATTTCCGGGATCATCGAGAATTCGCCGCCGCAACAGGCTAAGATACAACGTGACCGGCACAAGGTTGTTCCGCACCTCATGGGCGACGTGGGAAGCCATCTGCCCGAGATCGGCCAGCCGATTTTTCCGCGCCAACTCGCGGTTCTTTATCTCCAACTCGTCGGTCAGTCGCTTGACTTCCTCGCGCAGGGCCTTGTGCGTTTGTTCCAAGCGCAGCGTGGTCTCCCGCCATGCCGACAACACGGTTCCAAGGTCGGCTTGGCTCAGCGGCGGCATTTTGGAAGGCAAAGCGGTTTGAGTCATGGTAAATAGTGGACAGTGGACAGTGATTTGAGACTTGAGATTTAAAATTTAAGATTTGTGATGGATCAATTTGCGATTTGCAATTGACAATTTACAATATTATTTCTCCGAAAATAGATCTACTTGAGGCAACGACGCGTCGGCCGGCGGCAGATACGCATGTCTTGCCTGTCCGGCCAGGTGCGCTCCTTGGAGCCGCGCGGCCGCTTCATCGCGGCGGCGGATCAGCGCGGCTTCGCAACACTTTTCTCGACTGACGATCTCGGCCAGCAGGGTTTCGCACTGTTTAATTTGTTCGGCGCATTGCGCCCGGTCGGCGGCCGAACGCCAATTGCGCCGCTCCGGATCCTGGTTGCGGAAAGGATTCAACGCGCGTTCAATCCGTTGTAATGTAACCAAAGGGCGTTGCTTGGCTGCCAAAACGTCCATCAACGACGTTATGTTCCCTCCGTCGATCAACGCCAGTTGCTTGCGCCCCATGTCGCGCAATTGCAACAAGCACTCGCGTTTGACGCGGATCAGATCTTTCAGGATGTCGGTCTCGTTGAAGTTATCGGTCATCAGTTATCAATTTTCATAAACTGCCAAGCAAATCGAGCCGGTCGGCCCATTGTTTGCGGTTGTAGTTGGTGGTATTTTCAAATGCCGCGTCGGGTTTCATGCGGCCGAGGGCGAACTTGGCTTGCTGCAGGGCGTTTTTCGCCTCTCG
>JBEKGL010000176.1:0-7353 GCA_050012815.1 Thermoguttaceae bacterium | reverse complement strand
GATAGCACCCGGCTTAGAAGCCAATTCGCCCGGGCGTTGTCGCCTTGCAGACTCAACGCCTGTTCCAAATCGTGCAAACACAAATCGTAGCTGTTGTCCATCTCCGTCTCGGCCCGCAGGATAAAGGGTTCGGCATTTAGCGGCTCGAGAATAATATGGGTTACTTTCATGGAGGGTTTGCTTTTTTCCGGACTGGGTTCGAAGGCCAGCAGCACGCCCCGCTCCGGATATACCTGGCCCAGGATTTCCGCCAACTCGTTGGAAACCAGCACCGGCTTTACCGAGGTCATGTCCAATTGTTGGGCGATTTTGTCGGCCGGAAAAGGCTTTGCGAAACGGATAACAATGGAAGATACTTTATCTTGATGATCTTTTTGGTAACTGACCTCTACCCGGTCGAAGGGCTCGATCGAATAAAGCTGCGTCATCAGATCGTTTTGTTTGTAAATCTCCTTTGGTGCGCCCCAGAGTTTTTCCACCTCATCGAGGGTCGTCAGCCCCGGAGTAACGCCCTTGAAACTGGCCGTCTCCAAGGCGGCCGGTCCGGCTTCGTCGGAATTGGCCACCGGTTTTAGTTTTTCTTCTTCTTTCACCGGAGCGGTTTCGTCGTGATTCGACTTTTCCTCGATTATTTTTTCTTTTGGATCCGCCTTGATTATGGCCGACGTTGAAATGCCTTTTGACGCTTTGTCCGCCGCGCCGGTTGCGGCATTATCGGCTTCTTCCGCCGTCGAAGGCGCGGATTGATCTTTGATTTTCAATACGCTGGACGCGCCGGCGGCCGCTGCGGAATTGTTATTATCCTCGGCTCGCGCGCCATAAACAAACACCATCAAAATCGCGGTCGATAGAACGACCGCTCCGGGCCACTTAATAGATTTGAACTGCATTGCGCGTTCCTCCTTGAACTCCGCCGAGCAAATCGGATCTCTTGATTATGGAAGTGAATATTCCATAGCCATTGCAGGCTGCCCCATTAATACATTTGGTAAATGTTTTCCCGGAACCGGACCACACATACGCAAGACAAGAAAAACGAACTTATACTACCGCCGCCGGAAAAACCGGGGGAAGTGTACCCATCCCGGCCAAATCGAGTCCATAGGAAAATGCCAAATTCCCATTTGTATTGCCAAAAAAATAAGAGAAAAGGGAGGGTGTGGCAGCTATTTAATCATCTTGTTCAATATGACTGGCGGAAATAGGCTAAAATGGATAGCATGGGTAATGTCGGCAAAGCTGCAGGAAGTATCTTGATATTGGCTCTTTTTATATTTGGTTCACAAAATATGTCTCTATTCCAAAATCAAAATAACTATAAACAGTGATTTTTTAGACAAGGATGTGAAGCATGAACATTCTTATTTCAACTTAAACCAAGGAATGTTGTCCGTATCATAACTGGGTGGTCAATATGAGTACAAGAGATAAGACAAAAAAGAAATCATCCGAAAAAGACATTGACCGGATTGCAATATCACAAGCAAATGACGATTCGGCATGGGAAAAATCTGTGCGTGTGCGGCGTAACAAGCCCGCTTCTTTATCTATTCACGCCGACCTTGCCGCAAGAGCGTTTTTTCTTGCCCGATTGCATCGAAAAAACAACGTGACTGAGTGGCTGACGAACATCATTCAAGAACGCGTGGAGTTGGAAGAAGCCGCGTTTATCGGATTGAAGCACGACCTAACTACAAAATCTTCTCCAAAACCTTAGCTAAACTTTTAATTCGTTCGATCTGTTCCGATGTAAACGGAACGGCCGCGCCGGGCGGAGGGGGAAAGGGAACCAAGCGGTCCGCGATATTCTTGATAAGCACGTCTATTCCGCTGCCGCTAAGTGCGCTGGTAAAAAAACCTTCCGGACGATTGGTTTTGACGTATTGGAGATCGACTTTGTTGTGAACTATCAGGGCGTTTGGAAGGCTATCGGCCAATGCTCGAGCAGATGCCGAAGAGTCCGAGGTAAGATCGAAGACCAAAACCGTCAGGTCGGCGCCGCTTATCAGCCGCCGGGCCAGATCGACGCCGGCTTTTTCGATCCCCTCGGCTTCAGCACACAGGCCGGCCGTGTCGCACAATTCCACCGGCCAGCCGTCCATGGCCGTGGTCACGGTTACCGCATCCCGAGTAGTGCCCGGCGCGTGATAAACTATCGACCGTTGAAAACCGACCATGGCGTTGATCAGACTGCTTTTGCCGGCGTTCGGCGGGCCGGCCACCACCACTCGCCAGGGTTTTGTCAGGTGCAATCCCAATGGGATGTAAGCCGAAAGCGATTCTACCCGCGAGCGGGCCGAGCCGAAATTCTTCTCTTCAATGTCCTGCTCCGTCGCATCGAATGCACGCCTCAGCGCGCCGTGATACTGGTCCAGCAATACGCCGGCCGTGCGCTCAGTCGGAGCTTCGGCCAAGGCCGCCAGCGCAGCCGCGGAAATCGAATCTGATTGCGACTCCGAAACCCACTGCCGCCAGTCGATAACCCGGCAACCCCGTTGACGCAGGGTTTCTTCGATCATGGCTACGGCCGCGTATCCGCCGTGACAGTGCAATTCGACCGCCCGCGGGCTGTGTTGCCGCACGACGATTTCTTCGCCGTTTTCCCGGTTGAAATGCCCCAGGACAAGACGATCGTCGGAAAAGTCCGCCGGCGGCCGGCCGGATTTTGTTCGCACCAATGCTTGCACCGCCTCGGCGGCGCCGGGTCCCTCCACCAGAATGCTAGCCACCGCCCCGCGCCCCGGCGGAGTAAGTCGGACAACGCGCAATAAGTCTGGCGAATCCATTATATTGTCTATCTATACACATCACTGCGATGGGCAATTACGAGTATTGTTACTTGCTTGTTTTTATCATCGACGCGGTAGACTACTCTCCAGTCGCCCACACGGAAGCGAAATCGGCCGCGCAGAATGCCCGTTAGAATTTTGATGTTTGGATGCGAGTAGGGATTGCGCGCGAGAATATCAAAACATCGATTTAGTTTGCGCTCCAAAGGCATCTCATTTTTGCGATAGGTTCGTAATGCTTCCCGAGTCAGGATCACCTCATACATTGCGGCGCACCTTGCCGATGGGAACTGTTTTACCCGAAGCCGCCTGCCGTTCCGCCCTGGTCAGAGCAGAGCGAAAACCTTTAATGGAAAGCAATTCCAAGGTTGCGGGATCTTCTTCATTTTCCTTGAGATATTCAATGAAATGGTAAGCCGCCCGCAGCCGATCTGCGGATAACGATTTGAGCCGCTGGTTAATATGTTTGCGCAACTGAACGGTAGTCATAACATAAACCTCAGTGTATCTTATAAGCGTCAGTTCAATATATATCTTAATTCTAACATATCTCCAGGGAAATAGAACTATGTCAATTACGTAGAAACTGGCTTTTTTCGGCATTGAAATCGTCCGCCCTCTAGCAAAATGGACAAGTGAGTGTTACGCTTTGAAGCATGGGCTATCTCATTGGTACCGACGAAGCCGGTTATGGGCCGAATCTTGGGCCGCTGGTGATCTCGGCCTCGGTTTGGCAAGCGCCCGACGGCGTTGGCGCCGAGGACCTTTTCGGTCGGTTCGCACATCTGATCGCCTGTTCGCATAAACAAGCCCAAGAACTTCCATCGCCGTGCATGGTGATCGCCGATTCAAAAATTCTTTACAAATCCGGCGGCGATCTGCGGCACTTGGAGCGCGGGCTGTGGGCCGCCTGGGCGCTTTTGGGATTAAAACCTCGCACCTGGCGTGAAGCCTGGCACTTGCTGGCATCGCACGCGGCGGATGAATTTTCCATACGCCCCTGGTACAACGGATACGATGCCCCAGTCCCGGTAGACGTCATGGCCGGCGATTGGTCCGCGCACGGTCCGCGATTGCGCGACGCGCTCTTGTCCGAAGGAGTACAACTGATTGCACTCGGCAGCCGGGCCGTTTTTCCGCAAGAGTTCAATCGGTTGCTGGAACAATACGGATCGAAAGGCGCCTTGTTGTCGCATCTCACATTGGATTTGATCGATGGAATGATGCGGCAGCTTCCGGATGGGCCGATCTCGGTCGTCTGCGACAAACACGGCGGGCGGAATCGCTACGGACCGCTGCTTAGCGAGCATTTTCCCGATTTCATGATCGAAATCCACGGCGAAAGCCGGCAACAGAGCGTTTATCGCTTCGGGCCCAGTGGACGGCGGACCGAGTTTTGTTTCCGCGTCAACGCCGAGCGCTGCCTGCCGGCCGCTTTGGCTTCGATGGCCTCGAAATACCTCCGCGAATTGGCCATGCGGCCATTCAACGATTTTTGGTGCTCCCGCGTACCCGGCCTTGCACCCACGGCCGGTTATCCCCAAGACGCCCGGCGTTTCAAAACCGCCATTACCCCCACCCAACACGAATTGGGGATTGACGACAATACTATATGGCGTGTGAAATAAAACCAGCAGGTTGTAGGCCGGAGGCCATAGGCTGGAGGTCAGAATATTAAAAATACTGATAACTGTTTACTGAAAACTGATAACCACTAATCACTAACCTCATGGACCTCTACATTATTCGCCATGCCTGGGCCGGGCAGTACGGCGATCCTAAGTGGCCCGACGATACTCAACGTCCCTTGACCAAAAAGGGCCGAAGGCGTTTTGCCGCCATGGTCGGCATTTTAAGCCGGCGCGGCATGACGCCTTCGCTTATTGCCGCAAGCCCCATGGTTCGATGCCTGGAAACCGCGCAAATCCTGGCAGAATGCCTGATCGACCGGCCGGAGGTGATCGAACGCCAGGAACTTCTTCCCCAGGGCGACTTGGAAAGCCTGCTCGCTTGGACCGCCCGAGAAGCCGACAAGCATCGGCAAATCGCCTGGGTCGGTCATGCTCCCGACGTCGGCCAAATGACCGCCGCGCTTATCGGAGGGCCGAACGATTCGATCCGCTTTGCCAAGGGCGCCGTAGCCGCCCTGCGTTTCAACGGCCCTTTAGAAATCGGCGGCGGCGAACTCTGCTGGCTGGTAACGGCCAAAATAATAGGGGCAAGAGAGGACGAAGATCAAAGCACGAATGTCTAAAGAATATCGAAGCACTAATGTCAACAATAACCGTTTGTGGTTTACCATTGGAAAACTATGTAGAGCGAATATCTAATCACCAAAATTCGTCATTCGTGCTTCGGATTTCTTCATTTTCCCCCGGGTTGTCAGCGATATTATTCAAACGTAAACTAATAGTAGACATATTCCGCAACTTTATTTTACACATTCCCTGGAATTCCCATGCCGCCCGAAGAGGAACAACTGTACCAGGAGCATATCCTCGACCATTACGAGGACCCGTTCCATCGCGGGAATTGTCCCAAGTGCACCCATGTGCATGAAGACGACAATCCTCTGTGCGGGGACGTCATTCGCATGGAATTGCAAATCGACGACAAAGGCACGATGAAGGAAATCTATTTCAACGGCGACGGATGCTGCATCAGCCAGGCGGCGGCTTCCATGCTGGCCGAGAAATTCAACGGTCGGCACGTCGATGAAGTTAAAAAATTCACCGCCAACGACATGCTCGAACTGTTCGGCGCCCGACTTACGCCCAACAGGCAAAAATGCTGCCTGCTCTCCTGGCGGGTATTGCAGGCCGCGATTTATGCACCCGTGGACCCCAAAGCCTTGCCGGTGATAAACAAAGGGATTTGAGATTTGAGATTGGGGATTGGGGATTGGAGATTAGAGAAGTGATTCGTCAAGCACTCGCTGAATGTAGTTCAATTTGCATTTTGCAATTTCCAATTTGCAATAAAAATACGCCTTCATAACGCGATCAAACTTAAAATACTTTTCATGACGACAATTATAAACCCACCCATTCTCGATCCCAATCGTTACCGGCCCGATTTTCCCATCCTCGGCCGGTTGGTGCATGACGACCGCCCGCTGGTCTATCTCGACAACGCAGCCAGCAGCCAACGCCCGCGACAGGTTATTCAATCCATTGTCGATACCTACGAAAATCATTATGCCAATGTGCAGCGGGGCATCCACCAGTTGGCCCAGGAAGCCGACGACCTTTACGCCGGCGCGCGGGAGAAGGTGCGGGCGTTCATCAACGCGTCGGCCGTGGAAGAGATTATCTTCACTTACGGCACGACCAGTTCGATCAACACCGTTGCCCGGAGTTGGGGCGACGCCAACGTCCGTGCCGGCGACGAAATTCTGCTGACCGAAATGGAGCACCATTCCAATCTCGTGCCTTGGCAGCAATTGGCCCAGCGCACCGGGGCGGAGTTGCGCCACATCCCGCTTACCGACGACGGCCGGCTCAGGCTCGACGCTTTGGATCAATTATTGACAAAGCGCACAAAGCTCGTGGCTTTTACCGCGCTGTCGAACGTGCTTGGCACTATCAATCCGGCGGCCGAGATAATCCGCCGCGCCCATGAACTCGGGGCGGTGACGCTACTGGACGGCGCGCAAAGCGTCCCACATCAAAAAACCGACGTTATCCAGTTGGATTGCGACTTTCTGGTCTTTAGCGGACACAAGATGTTGGGTCCCTCGGGCATCGGCGTGCTTTACGGCAAGCGGGAATTATTGGAAGCGATGCCGCCATTTCTAGGCGGGGGCGGCATGA
Organism: Thermoguttaceae bacterium; assembly: GCA_050012815.1. Lineage (GTDB taxonomy): Bacteria > Planctomycetota > Planctomycetia > Pirellulales > Thermoguttaceae > JBEKIK01. Next base: position 752 of record JBEKGL010000176.1, on the reverse strand, counting down.
TCCGGCATGTCGAGTTGGATAGCTTTACGCCCGGCGATCTGCCGCAAAAATTCGAGGCCGGCACCCCGCCCATCGTGCAGGCTATCGCCTTGGGCACGGCCATCGACTATTTGAACTCCATCGGCATGGACGCCATCCAAGCACACGATCGGCTGTTAACACAGCGGGCGCACGAAGTGCTTGCGGCCATACCCGGGATCAGGATTATCGGCCCGGCCCCGGATCACAAAGGCGGGCTGGTCAGTTTCGTTTACTGCCATCCCCATGACGTGGCACAGATACTTGATCAATACGGCATTGCCATCCGAGCCGGCCATCATTGCACTATGCCACTGCATAAGCGTTATGGCATAGAAGCCAGTGCTAGAGCTAGTTTTTATCTATATAACACACTTGACGAAATCGATAAACTTGGCGAAGTTTTGGAGCAAAATAAAAAATTGCTAACTCGCCTCTCAAACGCCAGAAATAAGTCAAAAAGAATATCATTGAGTTCGTAATACTTTTTCCATTTGCAGTTCACCACATATCATTACCATAATTCACCACGAAAATGCGAAAGAACGAAAAAACGAAAAATATTCATGGTATTTGTTTTTCGTAATTTCATAATTTCGTGTTTTCGTGGTGAAACTGCTTATTTTACTCGGAGTCATTATTGTTTTATTACAATCTGCTGAATAGTTGGTTGGTTTTTAACTATCTTTTCCCCAAAACGAGGTATTGGACATAATTGTTTTATTCCCTATAAC
>JBEKGL010000175.1:0-7368 GCA_050012815.1 Thermoguttaceae bacterium | reverse complement strand
TTACGTAGCGGATATTTGTTATTTTAAAGGAGAAAATCCCAGTTCGGGTGTCCCAAATGTCAGTTCCATGCTTCCTTCCGGCTATGCGGCCGACGTGGCCAACCGGGATGTCATCCTTAATCGGATGATAGTCAAAGACGGACGCATTTTTCTTCCTGACGGAATGAATTATAGCCTGCTCGCGCTCCCTCAGCTAAACAGCATCTCCCTCGCGCTGTTGCAGAAGATCCGCGATCTGGTTGCAAGCGGAATGACACTAGCAGTTCAAAATAAGCCGGACTCCTCCCCGGGTCTTTTTTCAACCAATGCCGAAGTCAAGGCCTTGGCCGACGAATTATGGGGCAATCTCGACGGCGTAAAAGTGACTGAACGAACCTATGGCAAAGGCCGTATTATTTGGATAAAGTCCCTTGCTGAAATACCCAATCGCCTACAAATAAAACCCGACTTTGGGTTTGCCGCCGGAAATAAAGATGCTGCCGTACGCTATGTCCATAAACGCATCGGCGAAATGGATATGTATTTTGTCGCCAATTGTTCGCGCAGGGAGGAACAAGTTGCTTGCTCGTTCCGAGTCGACGGGAAGCAACCGGAGATTTGGGATCCGGAAACAGGCGAAATCAGCGGGGCGGCGCTGTATGAATTCAAGGATGGGAGAACCCGGGTGCCTTTGCATCTCGAACCCGCGGGATCGGTGTTTGTTGTTTTCCGCAAGCCGCCGCAAGTCCCTGTCTATCATTCGGTTTATCGCGACGGGGTGAAGCTGATTGAGGCAGCCGAACCCCTGCCGGAACCAATGTCGCCGGCCCCGCTTCGAATGAAATGCACTACGAACGGAAAAATCGAAGCCTTGATCTGGCGAGACGGCGATTATCGCTTTCAAAACGCTCGGACAAGCGCCTCTATCAAGGTGGAAAACACCTGCCGCACTCTCCCCATTAATGGCTCGTGGATTGTACAGTTTCCCGCGGGACTCGGCGCACCGGACGCGATCCGTATGGATGCCCTTGATTCCCTTTCCAAAAATTCGGAATTTGGGGTTCGGCACTTTTCGGGAACAATGACTTATGTAAAAACCATTTCACTGAACAAAGACTTCATCAATGATCAAAGGGTGTTTCTGGATCTTGGACACGTTGAAGTCATCGCGGAAGTCAACCTGAACGGCCGGGACCTGGGCATTTTATGGAAAGACCCGTTTCGCGTGGACGTCACCAAGGCTTTGCGGGAAGGCGAAAATGAATTGAAGATAAAGGTGACCAACCTCTGGCCAAACCGGCTGATCGGCGACGAATACTTTCCGGCGGAGGATGAATACACGGCCCTGGGCGCGATCGTCAAACTGCCTGAATGGTTTGTAAAGGACTTGCCCAGACCGGGGCCTAGAATCGCCTTTTCCACGTGGCGGCATTACACGAAAAACGACCCTTTGCCGGCATCTGGATTGATAGGCCCGGTGAAATTAGTCACGGCCGTGCAAAGAACTTTTGTGTAACGGCCATGGCGGTCTCGTTGGATTAACGAATATGGCCGAGCTATACTTGGATGAAAGGTCCGAAAATTGCCTGAATAAGAGGATGTGATGACGATGCAATCTCTACCCTCGATCTTCTCCCGGTTTTACCGAAGGCCGCGGCCATTGAAAATGCGACTGTTTCTCGGAACTTGCCTGTTGATCTGGGCCGTTGCGATTTGTGCCAACGCACAGACGGTAAAGCAAGGAGCACATGAATCGCTGCAACCGCGTGAGGCTCACCCGTATCTTTTTTTCACCGATGACGACATAGCGCGCCTGAAGCAGCGCATGGAAAATGATAAATCGGCGGCAGAAACCTGGACGCGGATGCTGGACCGGGCAAACCGCGCGGTCGAACAGCCCGAGGCCGATGGGGGCCGAGGCAGGGGGCCGGGCGGAGGCATGGAGCAACTGTGCTTGGCATACCGCATGACCGGTGAAAAAAAGTTCGCCGAAAAGATCAAACAATTACTTCTGGCACAAATGAATCGCCCTGATTTCAGCGAAGCCTCACTGCTCCAGCGCGATCCGCCCTGGCATTCGGGTCTGCAGACTGGAGACGCGTGCTACAACTTCGCCGTTGGATTCGATTGCATACACGATTTTCTCTCTCCAGAGGATCGCAAAACGTTTGCCGGCGCCCTGGTCGAAAAAGGCATCAATCTGATACTGAACGACTGGGTGCTGGGCGAAAAACGAATTCATTCGCTGGACACGATGGGGCATAATTGGTGGAGCGTTTGCGTTTTTAACGCCGGCATCTCAAGCATTGCTATTTTGGATGAAGAGCCGTGCGCACGCAAGTGGGTCGAGCGGATCGGCGCCGGATCGGCCGAATGGCTCACCTACGCCGGCAGCGCGCTGGAAACCAAGCCGAGGAATTTCGATCGGGAAGGCGGCTTTTACGAGAGCGTGGGCTACGCCGATCTTGCCGTTTCCGAGTATCTGCGATTCCGTCTCGGCTGGAACAACGCGTTTCGTTCGCCGATAGCGCCGGATATCCCGATGATCGACAAATTCGGCGATTTTTTCTGCAACTTTTGCTATTTACAGAAAGGGCGCGTCGTACCGGTATTGTTTGGCGACGGCAGTTCTACCTCGAGCGGCAGGCGCTCGGTTTCGATGGCCTGGGCCAACGGTATGCACAAGAAAAGCTATTTGTGGTATCTGAACCAATTCAAACAGGGCTCGTCCGAAACTCCGGAGCGCACTTCGGCATTTGATTTGGTGTACGGACCGACCGAGGAGGATTATGCCCAAGCCCCGAGCGTACCCGACTTGCCGGATTCGGCGCTTTTTCCCGACATGGGTTGGGCCGCTTTGCGATCGTCGTGGGAAAAAGACGCCACGCTGTTGGGCGTGAAATCCGGGTTTACGTGGAATCACTCGCACGCCGACGCCGGCTCGTTTGTGCTCTTCCACGGCGGCGAATACCTGTTGGTCGATTCCGGCGGATCGCCCGGCTATGCCGCGCCCGAGTACGACGGATACTACCGCCAGAGCGTCGCGCACAACGTGGTGCTCTTTAACGGGCAGGCCCAGAATCCCGAGGCCACCTACTTCGGCTCGCAATTTCCGGGCACAGTCTCGCACCTGATGGATGCGGGCGATTTGAAATACGTATTTGCCGACGCCACGGGCCCCACGGCATGGCGTTTCGCTCGCAATTTCCGTCACTTCCTCTGGATCGGCGACGTGATCCTCATCATCGACGACGTGAAAAGCTTCGAGCCTGGCCAGTTCGAATGGCTCTTGCACGTAGGCGGCAAAACGCAAAAAAAAGACCTCGATCTTGAGGTGGCCGGCGAAAAGGCGAGCGTGCTTGTGCGCCCGCTGTTTCCGGAAACGCTTCCGGGAAAAGCCGGTTTGCCCACCGACTACCCCGAGAAAATGCGGCTCGTGGAAAAAAGTGGATTTAAAGACCATGACGCGAAGAACAAAGACACGTATTACGCCTTTGCTCCGGCGGAATTGACGCGCCGTACAAAGTTTATTATTGCTGTATTGTTAGTCAATGACGCCAATCGCAACAACCTTCCGAAGTTGGAGCGTCTTCAGTCGCTCGATATGAACGGCGTGCGCATCCGCCAGAAAGGCACGGTAACCGACGTGTATCTAAACTTGCTCGCCGACGGACGCATCCGGCACCGAAATGCCAACGCCACGATAAACGGCTGGGAGACCGACGCTTACCTGATGGCCGTCACCTTTCCGGAAGGGGCCGATACGGGCGACTTCGACGCCGCATCGCGGTTGTTCATCGCCGACGGCAGCTATTTGCGCCGCAACGGAAAAGTCATGCTCGATTCGCTCTCCAAGGTCTATCTATCGGCCTCGAAACGTGGCAATACGTTGGATGTGCTGCTCCAAGGTCAGCCGGTGGTTAACGCGATTTTTCGTGCAGCTTGGAAACCGTCCGAGGTCGTGCTTAATGGCGAAACAATTCAACCGCCTTACGATGAAAACACTAAATCCATCACAATTTCACAACGGCGCAAATAACACCCGCGGTGTTTTGTGGTGCAGGCGAGATGTCTGTACCACAAGAATAATCGCCTTAATAAAAGGGCAATTCCATGAAAACTGTTTTCCTACCCGGATTCGGCGCGATTATCGCCGCGGTTTTGGCGTTTGTCGGTCCTGCCGGCGCGCAAACGAGTTCACGGTATGATTTTTCCCCGATAACCGAGCGCATTCAAGGTTGGATGGATAGTCATTATTATCCCGGCGCCGGATTGTTGGTGGCCAAGGATAATCAGGTAATTTATGAACGTTGCTTTGGCGAATTCACGCCCGATACCGTGGTGCTGATAGCTTCTTCAGGCAAATGGCTGGCCGCGGCTACGATCATGTCGCTGGTTGACGACGGAACACTCTCGCTCGACGACAGCGCATCGAAGTGGCTGCCCGAGTTCAAAAATGATCCGAAAGGAAGCGCCACAATCCGCCAAATGCTTTCGCACACGTCGGGTTATCGGCCTTACCAACCCAATGATAAACCGCCGGATAAATATCAGACTCTGGCCGAATCAGTGGAGCATATCGTGCCGCTGGCGCCGGTTTACAAGCCCGGCGAGCGCTTTGATTATGGCGGATTGGCCATGCAGGTTGCCGGACGGATGGCGGAAACGGCCTCCGGCAAGGACTGGGAAATGTTGTTCCAGGAGCGAATCGCCCGTCCGCTGGGAATGAAGAACACGCATTTCACGCCGGTTGACCAGGGCGGCGGCCATAGCCCGATGCTGGGCGGAGGCGCACGCAGCACGCTTAGGGATTACGCAAACTTTTTGGCCATGATCGCCGGCAACGGCCAATTTAAGGGCAAGCGAGTGCTTTCGGAAAAAGCCGTTGCGGAAATGCAAGCCGATCAAGTCCGCGGGGCACTGGTAAAGGACGGTGAATTCGTCCAGCGCGTGCGCGGCCTGAAGTACAACGGCGTATACGGTCTGGGCGAGTGGCGCGAACAACTAGACCGACAGGACAAGGCGGTGCTTTTGAGCAGTCCGAGTTGGGCGGGCGCGTATCCGTGGATCGACAAGACGAACGGCGTTTACGGAATATTCATCGCCCACGTCAACGTCGAGAAGGCTAACCGTGACCATTTCTCCGGTTTTTACAGCAGTCCCTGCCTGGCGACGATGGTCCGCGAGGCGGTTAAGTCCGGTGATACGGTTTCCAGCGACGGGGATCATCCAAAATAGGATAAAAGGTATTTCCATGAGGCGAAGAGATTTTTTGAAGAAGACCGTGCTCGGCTCGGCGGGCATCATTGTCGCCCATTCACTTATTGGGGCCGAAACTTCGGCGCTGGGCAATGCACATCCGCAAATCCTCATTACCCCGGCGGATCGGGAATCCATCAAGGCCAAAGTGGAGCGATACGATTGGGCGAAGGCGTCTTACGCAGGTCTCAAGACCCGTGTTGACGATCTGCTCCGGCGCTGTCATAGCGATCCGCAATTCATGTCCTCGCGCCTGTTCATGAACTGGCAGACGCATTACATCGTGCCGGTGGTGCGTAAAAGCCGCTGGATCGGCGGCGAAGGGCATGCGCCTGTGCCGACGCCGCGCTTCGGCGGAGCCCGCGATTGGGCCACGAAATACCAGTCCCCTGCAAAGCTTGAAGATTTAAAACCGTTTAACGACAACGAGGGAAAAGTCCGGCTTTTGAACAAGGAAAGCGGGAGCGAAGAATGGGCCGACGCCGGCCAGACGGGCCGAATGTTCGAGACGGTCAACGAGCGCATCATTCAGACGGCCGCCGACGCCGCGTTTATTCACTGGCTCGGAGGCGATGAGCGTTACGCCGATTACGCGAGTGAAATCCTGTGGACTTACATGTACGGTTTCTCGTTTGTCCAGCCGCCGAAGTTCGACCTGGCGGATCCCGGCGCCGCGCGGGTCATCGGACTCACTTCGTTTGAAGTGATCCACGAAGACATCGTCACTCCGCTGGCCGTATGTTATGATTTTCTTCATGACTTTTTGCGAAAACAGGGCAAGGACGTTGTGCTGATCCAAAATCAGCTCAAACGCATGGCCGACCGCGTGATCGACGGCGGCGGGCGCGAAGGCAATTGGAACTTGAACCAGGCCAGAATCATCGCCTTTGCGGGCTTGGCGCTGGAAGACAACGGCAAATACCCGGACGGTAAAGGCCGGCCGTATTACATCGATACCGTGCTTAACTGCCGGCTACCCGCGCAGACCGGTCTGACCCACGTGATTAAGGAAGGATACGACCTCGAAACCGCGCTGTGGCCCGAGGCGCCGGGATATTCATTCGGGACCACGGCGGATATCGTGCGCACGGCGTCGCTGATGTCCGGCGACCCGGCCGGACAAAAGGTTCTCGCCGATCCCATTCTTCCCCGCGCGATCACGGCGCAGATGGGTTTGATATATCCCAACGGTTTTGCCACGGGTTTGGGCGATACGGTAAATCCTCGGCTTAATACAATCGCTGTGGAACTGCTGTTGGCCGATGCCCGCCGGCGATCCGACACGGCGCTCGAAGACCGGCTTACCTCGGCGCTATGGCGAGAGATTTCCTCAGGCAATTACGACCGTTCGGCAAATGCGAATTTGGTCGCTTTGACGAAGTACGTCGCGGAATTGAAACCGAAAGCCCTCCCCTCTCCCAATGGGAGAGGGGCCAGGGGTGAGGGCGACATAAACGAATCGCGCGCCTTCTTCGGCAAGCCGTTGAACGTGCTTATCGAGCGGAACGACGCCGCCGGAGGACCGGATTACTCACTGGCGGCGGCGATGTTCGGCACCGCCGGCGGTCACGTTCACGCCAACGGTCTGGCAATCGAGCTTTATGGGGCGGGACTGATTCTCGGCGCGGACCCCGGACGCGGTTCGAGTTACTGGCAGGCCGATCACGCGGAGTATTATTCACAGCCGCCCGCGCACAACACGGTCATCGTCAACGGCAAGTCTTCTTACCGGATCGGGCGCGGACAGATCGCCATGAATCTGGAAAAGATCGAACCCGCATCGTGCGAGCCGGCAATGAGCCCCAACATCGGTTTCGCCCGGGCCGCATTCAGTTACGCCGATCCCGAGGCCCAGCAGCAACGCACTTTGGCCTTGGTTCGCATCGGGGATCGGAGCGGATTTTATCTAGATGTGTTCCGCAGCCGGGCAAAATCCGAGGAAGGCAGCTTTCACGATTATCTTTATCACAATATCGGTCAATCGCTTGCGATTTGCGACTCGGCCGGAAATCCGCTGGCTTTGGCCGGGAGCGACCTGCTCGGATCGCGGCACGGGACATTGAAAGGCTACGACTATTTTAAAAACGAGCGCTCGGTTGACTTTGCCGAAGACTGGCGCTCGACGTTTAC
>JBEKGL010000174.1:0-7391 GCA_050012815.1 Thermoguttaceae bacterium | reverse complement strand
CCGTTATATAAGCCGGTCCAATCGCTAAGCGACTGAGCGGACCGGCCAGACGCCGCCGGAGTAGATGCCGCATCGATATCAGTCACGCTAATCAACAGACGCTGGTTACGCTTCAATTGTGTGCCGATTACGTCTTCAAGGACGCGGCGGTGTTCGGTATCAAGATTGGTTACTTCTATCGTGTGGCTGGATTCCATAAAGTAAGTATATCCTAAAACTGAGGATTAAGCCATGGTTTATGAAATAGGATGCGTAGTTATAGTTCTCGCTTATCGATGGTATTTAAATAAATTTTAAGGCAACCATGGATAACACATTGGGGCGGCAGTTGAACTGTCACCCCAACTACCGCATCTTGGCGGCTTTGCGAGAAATTACAGGTTTTCGCAAACCAGATCGCCGATCTCGGTTGTGCCGTAGCCCATTTTGCCGGCGGCCTGGCTTTTCATTTTCGTGCCGGTGACGGTTTGGATGGCCTTCATCACCCTCGCGGCGGCCTTTTCGTAGCCGCAATGTTCCAGTAGCATGGCCACAGCGCTGATGGTGGCTATTGGGTTGATGACGTTCTTGCCGGTGTATTTCGGGGCGCTGCCGCCCATGGGCTCGAACATGCTGACGCCGCCCGGCTCGGGATTGATGTTTCCGCCGGCGGCCACGCCCATGCCGCCTTGCAGGATGCCGGCCAGGTCGGTGATGATGTCGCCGAACATGTTGGTGGTCACGATCACGTCGTAAAATTCGGGATTTTTGATCATCCACATGCAGCAGGCGTCGACGTGGTTGTAGTCGGTCTGGATATCGGGAAATTCCTTGGCCACGTCCTGGAAAGTCCGCCACCAAAGGTCATGCCCGTAGGTGAGCACGTTGGTTTTTGCCACCAGCGTGAGGCGTTTTCGTTTATTTCTCTTGCGGGTGAAGTTGAAAGCCCAGCGGATGCAGCGTTCGCAGCCCTTTCGGGTATAGACGGCGGTTTGCAGGGCGACTTCATCGGGCGTGCCCTTCTTCAAAAAACCGCCCACGCCGGCATACATGTCTTCGGTGTTTTCGCGGACCACGACAAAGTCGATATCCTCGGGCTTTTTGCCCGCCAGGGGCGTTTCCACGCCGGGATATAACTTTACCGGGCGAAGGTTGATGTACTGATCGAATTTAAAACGCAGTTCCAGGAGCAGGCCTTTTTCCAAGATACCCGGGGCCACGTCGGGATGACCCACCGCGCCTAGGAGTATAGCGGGAAAAGTCCGCAATTCCTCGAGCACGGCCGGGGGCAGAATTTCGCCGGTTTTAAGGTAGCGATTGCCGCCAAGATCATAATCCTTGGTTTCGAGTTGAAAACCCTCCAATTTGGCCACTGCCCGAAGCACCTTGACTCCCTCGGCCGCAACCTCGGGCCCGGTCCCGTCTCCGCCTATCACCGCGATCCGCAAAGTATTTTTATTGCTCACGTGAAAGTTCCTTATTGCATAAATATGTTTGAGAATTAAAGTTTGAAACTCCTTATTATAATGGCAAGCGAGTTTTTTCTCAAGCGGCCGTTGTAAGGCATATAAAATGCCCCTTCTTCTATCCACACCGGAAGCAATATAAAATAACTAAAGACAGGCATCCGATCGGTCCCAAAAATCTTCGCGTCCGGCAGTCGGTTCATGATTAAGCGTAAGAAATCCATTGAAAAACACCCTAACCGGACCCGATCCGGCGCCTTTTCACTATCGGCGCTGCCGTTGGGCGTGTCGGCCGGAGCGGTGCTGATAGCCGTCGCGGCCTTCATTGCTTATCTTCCATGTGCGACAGGAGAGTTCGTTTTTGACGACGATCTTCTTTTGACGAAAAATCCTCTTGTCGCGGCCCCGGACGGCCCGTATCGTTTTTGGTGCACGACCGAATCGGTTGACTATTGGCCGGCGACCAATACCACATTCTGGATCGAGTGGCAGCTATGGGGAATGCACCCGGCCGGGTACCACGTCACGAACCTGATTTTACACATAGTCGAATCATTGCTGATTTGGCTCATCTTGCGGAAGTTGTCCATACCCGGCGCCTTCCTGGCGGCCGTGGTATTTGCCGTTCATCCGATAAACGTGGAGTCCGTGGCCTGGATCGCTGAGCGGAAAGACCTGACGGCCATGCTGTTTTTTCTGTTGTCGATTCTGTGGTATCTGAAGGCCGACATGCCCACGGCAAGCGTGGGCATGGCACCCGCGCCCACTGGCCACTGTCCACTGCCCACTGTCCACTGCCCACTCTTCTATTGGCTGAGTCTGGCGGCGTTCGTGTTGGCGATGCTCGGCAAGGGATCGGTAGTGGTCTTGCCGGTGTTGCTGTTGGCGATTGTTTGGTGGTTGCGTCCACTGGAGACTGTCCCAATTATCGAGACAACGAAAATGGGACTGTCCCCTTTTATTCGGCAGCATTTATTGCGGACCGCGCCTTTTTTTCTTGTTGCCGCGGCCCTGGCCGGATTGAATGTGTGGTTCCAAACGCATGGAACGGAAGCAGTGATCCGAAACGCCGGTTTTGCAGAGCGACTACTGGGAGCCGGCGGAGTAGTGTGGTTCTATCTGTACAAGGCGCTGCTGCCGCTGAATCTAGTGTTCATTTATCCGCAGTGGCGCATCGACACGGGCAATCCGCTGTGGTGGTTGCCGCTTTTGGCCGCGCTGGCCGTTACGGCCGTGCTGTGGCGGTATCGAAAAGGCTGGGGCCGGCCGCTGTTGTTTTCCTGGGGCTTTTTCTGCGTGGCATTGGCGCCCGTGCTGGGTTTTCAGGACGTGGGCTTTATGAAATACTCGCTGGTGGCCGACCGTTATCAGCACATCGCCATTATCGGGGTGATTGCACTGGCCTCGGCGGGCTTCGTCGCGTGGCAAAAGCGGACGCAAGGTTTTACGCGCCGGGCTGCGCCCGTCGTGGCCGTTGCGGCGGCCGGGACTCTTATGTTTCTGACCTGGCGGCAAAGCGAATGTTACCATGACAATATCACGTTGTACCGGACCACGCTGGCCATAAACCAGGAGTGTTGGATGGCCCATAACAACTTGGGCGTAAATTTGGCCAGGGCGGGTCAATTACCCGATGCAATTGAACATTACCAGCAGGCTCTGCAATTAAAGGACAACTATCCCGAGGCGCACAACAACCTGGGCAATGCGCTGGTGCGAATGGGCCGGCCCGACGAGGCGGTCGATCATTATCGCCAAGCCCTGCGCCTGCAATCCGATTACCCCGAGGCCTACGACAACCTGATCAATGCCTTGGCTATGACCGGCAAGCCCGAGGAGGCGATCGAGTATTACGGCAAAGCCCTGCGCCTTAATCCCGATAATTCCAAGACTCACTACAAACTGGGTAACGTATTTGCCAGAGCAGACCGACAGGCGGAGGCGATCGAGCATTACCAACGGGCCTTGGACCTTGCGCCCGAGTATGCGGAGGCGCACGTCAACCTGGGCAACGCATTGACGCGAACCGGCCGGCTTGATGAAGCAATAGATCATTATCAACAGGCATTGCGGCTCGCACCCGACGATAACGCGGCCCGCGTTAATTTGATATCGGCATACGCCCGGGCGGGCCGATCTTCCGAAGCCCTGGCCGAGGCCGAGAAAGTTTTGGAACTTGCGCGAGTTCAAGGACAAACGGCACTGGCCAAACAAATTGAAGATTGGCTGAATTCCTACCGCGCCGGGTTGTCGGTCCTTCCGGACGCACCGCCCCCTTCCAAATCAGCTACCCCAACACCTTAGGATTATCTGTTATGGAAAAGAAGCAAAGCGGATTTTGCCTGCTGTTACAGGTGTGATCTGACCTAAATACAGTAAAATAAACACAAGATAAAACACTTTAACTCTTATAACTTGGCCCGCGGATGTCCAAGAGCAAAAAATCTTCAAATAAGCATGCTCCCCAGACCCGGACGGGAACCTCTATCTCACCGGCGCTATCGCTTCGCCCGTGGGGAGGAGTAGCGCTAATCATCGGTGCCGTTTTTATCACTTATCTCCCCTCCATAAGTGGCGGATTTATCTGGGACGACGAACTGCTTATTACGGAAAACCGCCTGATCAAGGCCTCGGACGGCCTTTACCCGATATGGTGCACAACTGAAGCGCAAGACTATTGGCCAATGACCAATACCCCGCTGTGGATCGAGTGGCGGCTGTGGGGGAGGCATCCGACCGGATACCACGTCAGTAACCTGGTCTTGCACATTGCCGCATCATTGCTGATTTGGGTGATCTTGCGGAAGTTATCCATACCCGGGGCCTTCTTGGCAGCCATGATCTTCGCCGTCCACCCGGTGAATGTGGAGTCGGTGGCGTGGATTGCGCAGCGGAAAAATACCCTGTCAATGTTGTTTTTTCTTTTATCGATTCTGTGGTACTTGAAATTCCTCAAACTCGCTCGCCTTCGGCTCGCGGCTAAACACATACCGTCCACTGTCTACCATCCACTGTCCACTTTTTCATCCTTCATCCTTCATCCTTCATCATTTCACTTTTGGTACTGGCTGAGCTTGTCGGCGTTTGTGTTGGCAATGCTCAGCAAGGGCTCGGTGGCGGTGTTGCCGGTGCTGTTGCTGGGAATCATCTGGTGGCTGCGTCCCATGGGGACTGTCCCAATTTTCGCGCCAACGAAAATGGGACTGTCCCCTTCCTTCCGGCGTGATTTATTGCGGACCGCGCCGTTTTTCGTGGTCGCCGCGGTGTTGGCGGGAGTGAATGTATGGTTCCAAACACACGGCTCGGGAGAAGTGATCCGAATCGCCAGTTTTACAGAGCGCTTGCTGGGCGCAGGCAGGATAGTGTGGTTTTACCTTTATAAGGCTTTTTTACCGTTCGACCTGGCTTTCGTCTATCCGGAGTGGCATATTCAAGCGGGCAATCCGCTGTGGTGGCTGCCACTGTCGGCGGCGTTGATCGTTACGGCGGTGCTGTGGCGGTATAGAGAAAGCTGGAGTCGGCCATTGTTTTTTGCCTGGGGATTTTTCTGTGTGGCATTGGCGCCGGTGATGGGCCTGACGGATGTGTACTACATGAAATATGCCTTGGTGGCCGACCATTATCAGTACATCGCCATCATCGGGATGGTTGCACTGGCGGCAGCGGGATGGAAGGTTTGGCACGAGCGGGCGCGGAAAGCGGTACAATGGGCGGCGACCGCCATCGCCATTGTCACAGTGGGAGCTCTCGCATTTCTGGCTTGGCAACAGAGTAGGCCGTATTGTGACGCCGTCACACTGTATCGGGCCACCCTGGAAAAAAATCCAGACTGTTGGCTGGCTCACAACAATCTGAGCGTCTTATTGATTGATAATGATCAATTGTCGGAGGCAATTGAACATAGCCAAGAGGTGCTGAGGCTCAAACCAAAAGATGCCGAGCCACACAACAACCTGGGCTTTGCCTTGGACAAAGCAGGCCGGACGCAAGAGGCGATCGCACAGTACCAACAGTCCCTGGAGATCCATCCGGACTCTGCTGTAGCCCACAACAACTATGGGCTTATCCTTGCCAGGACAGGACGGTTGCCGGAGGCAATCGAACATTTTAAGAAAGCCGTGCGGTTCAAGCCAGATTATCCCGAGGCTTACCTTAACCTGGGCCACGCCCTGGCTAATCAAGGACAGCCGCAAGAGGCGATAAATCAACTCAAGCATGCCTTGCGGCTGAGACCAGATTACGCCGAGGCCTATAATAGCCTGGGATTCGTTCTGGATAAAACAGGCCGGCAACATGAAGCCATCGAAAATTACCGGCAAGCCTTGGTGCTTAAACCCGATTACCCTGAGGCCCACTATAATCTAGGCACTGCCTTGGCCAATGGAGGCCGGCTGCCTGAGGCGATCGAACATTTCAAGCAAGCCCTGCGGGCGAAACCCGATTATCCTGAGGCCCACCATAATTTAGGCTCTGTCCTGGCCGATACGGGCCGAGTGCCTGAGGCGATTGAACATTACAAGGAAGCCCTGCGGCTTAAACCCGATCTCCCGGACGCCCACAACAGCCTGGGCAACATATTGAACCAAACAGGCCAACCACGGGAGGCAATCAACCATTACCAGCAAGCCCTGCGGGCGAGACCCGATTATCCTGAGGCCCACAACAATCTGGGCGTCGCACTGAGTAAAGAAGGCCGGCTGCAAGAGGCGATCGCGCATTTCATGCAGGCCATTGAACACAAACCCGATTACCCCGATGCCTATTACAATCTGGCGTTGACCTATAAAAAAGCAAGCCGGCCCGCCGATGCTATGGCCGCGGCCCAAAAGGCCTTGAGTATCGCTCGATCCCAAGGGCAGACAGCAATGGTCAAGGAGATAGAAGATTGGCTGAAATCTAACCGGGCCAGGTTGCCAAACCCCCAAAATACTCCGCCCCCGGCCCAGTCTGCTCCGCCGTCGCCCTAACAGTCCGTTCGACTACACCCGGCGGCAACGGAGCATCAAGCGGCTATGAAACAACGGCAAACAAAGCAACGAACCGGACCCCAGGAAATCGGACCAAACGTTTCTTGACAAATCACCATATCCCCCATATAGTGTAATTCAGTATGGCAACCATCCACATAGTCAGTTCTGAAGAGTTATTTCAGACGCCGAATCTCGGCCGATGTGAATTGGTGCGCGGAGAAGTAATTATGATGTCGCCTGCCGGGTCGCAGCATGGTTGGATCATAGGTAAGCTTACCGTCCTTTTGGGAAAAATCGTACTAGATAAAAAGCTGGGGGGAATCATGGGCGCGGAAACCGGGTTTATCATCCGCCGCGATCCCGATACCGTTCGCGCCCCGGACGTGGCTTTCATCCGTGCGGACCGAATGCCGGAAAAACTTCCGCAAGGCTATTTCGACGGCCCGCCGGATTTGGCCGTCGAGGTCCTTTCGCCCAGCGATCGGGCAAGCGAAGTGCAAGGGAAAATCCGCGATTGGCTCGACGCCGGCTGCCGCGCCGTTTGGGTCGTCGATCCGGAACCCAAATCCGTGACCATCTATAAAAGCACGCACGATATCACGGTTTTATCCACCGCCGATACCCTCACCGATGCCCAGATACTTCCAGGCTTTTCTATGGCGGTGAGCGAGATTTTCGAGTGACTATCGAAAGTGGAAGACATTATATATCGAAGCAAAATAATCTGCTTCCACGGAATTAAGTATGCTGAATTAAATAGCGGTCCCTCTGGCCGGACAAATCCGTCGAGGAAATCAGCCAAGCCGCCATGAAAGAACGGCACGCAAAACAATGAACCGGGAATTAAGTAAGGCGTCCCCGTCCCTGAAAGAGTCTTGTGTGTCAAGGGCCACCTGGCGGATTTTTTTGCATAGCTTCAGCGGCAAGGCCGTCGAGGGCCTTGTGAACGCCGCGTTGGAGTTACTGTTCAGGAATC
>JBEKGL010000173.1:0-7391 GCA_050012815.1 Thermoguttaceae bacterium | reverse complement strand
CCCAACAAATCGGCCTGTTGCGGTCTGTTGATTCGAATAACAAAATTGCCTGGAATCGCCTGATTACCGCGCTGTCGGCCGACGAACAAATCGTCCGTTGGCTGAATCGCCGCGCCGAGGAACTGGACCGCAATGAGGCGTTTCAAGTTTTCCTGGATATATTGGGAAGCGAACGGATGCCAGTAGTGGATGACGAGTCAGGCCGGGTACGCGTGCTTTCCGCGGCAAGCGTCCGATCGCTGCAAGTGCCGTATTTGTTTTTGGCTGGATTGTCGGAAAAGGCCTTTTCGTCGCCCGATCGCGAGGATCGTCTTTACAGCGAAGCCGAGTATCTCGAACTGATCGAAAAAGGCTTGCCTCTTGTCACGCGGACCGAACGCACTCGGGAAGAGATGCTGTTGTTTTACGAGGCGTTGACCCGGGCGACAAAATGTTTGTACTTAAGTTATCCAGCCTTGGACGAGGCCGCCCAGCCGCTTTCGCCCAGCCCATACCTTCTCGAGGCAGTACAGGCTTGCGGAGGCACGGAAATTGTCCGCACGCCGGCCGCCGATCTTCGTCCTATTCCAGCCGGCGATGAGCCTTTATCGCCGGCCGAGTTCCGCGTTATGGCCATGGCCGACGCCCTTGCTCCCCGCGGCGACATATCGTTTTTTGCGGGCTTGCTGCAAAGTAAAATCGCCAATCTCCCGGCCGGATTGGAAACGATCATTTCCCGGCAGGATCGCCAGGATTTCGGCCCGGCCGAGGGCATATTTCTCGGTAAACCGGCACAAAAACTCCTGGCCGGCGAATTTTCATCCCAGCGATGTTTCACGGCCTCCGAACTCGAACAATACGCCGCTTGCCCTTACCGTTTCCTTGTGCAAAACATCCTAAAACTTAAGCCGCTGGAAGATATAACCCTGCAACTGGACGCATTGGATCGCGGCCGGATCGTCCACGAGGCATTGGCCTTGTTTCATCGCAGGGTTAACGAATCATTTGGACGGCCCGCATCCCCGCGGGAACTCGAACCGGACGAGTTCGATCGGATGCTTGAGAATGCGTTGCACGATTCGCTCCCGACGCACTCGAACAATCCGGTGCGCGCCGCGCTTGGGGAAATAAACCGCCGTTTGATCGCCAATTGGCTCGCCGAGTATCGAAAGCAGTGCGAATCATACGATAAACTGTGGTCGGAATTCGATCAGCCGCTTGTTCCGGAATTTTTCGAAACCTCATTTGGCCAATCAAAACATCGCCGGACCGACGCGGTTTCAATCGAGGAGCCGCTGGAATTTTTCGATGGGAAAGAAACAATCCGCATTTCGGGACGCATCGACCGCATCGACACCGGCATGGTCGCGGGCATAAACGTATTCAATATCCTGGATTACAAATCCGGCAAATCGTTGAGATTCTCCGACGACGAAACAAAACGCGGCACTGCCCTGCAACTGCCGCTATATGCCTTGGCCGCAATTGAGTTGCTCCTGAACGATCGCGATTCCAGACCTTGGCGGGCAGGTTATTGGAACGTCGCCAAGGACGGTTTCAAGCCGAAGCAATCGCTTGTAATGTTCGAACAATCCGACGACGCCGTCATGCCGTCTGAAAATTGGGAAACGATCCGCATGGACGTGGAGACGATAATTCCCTCGTTGGTTCAGGACATTCGTTGCGGCCGGTTTCCGGTTTTCAACCTTGATCGGCGCTGCACCGATTATTGCACCTTAAGCACGGTTTGCCGCATCCGGCAGATTCGTTCATTGGAGAAGACATGGCCGCCGAAGCCGTAAAACCCGATGGCCCGTCGTTGACCGACCAGCAGCGCCGGGCGATTGCCGCCCGCGACGTTTCCGTGGCCCTTTCGGCGGGCGCAGGCTGCGGGAAAACGTTTGTCCTGACCGAACGTTTCCTTTCGCATTTAGATCCGGGCGGCCCCGATCCGGCCCGCTTGGGGCAATTAGTCGCAATCACCTTTACCGAGCGCGCCGCGAGGGAAATGCGCAGCCGCATCCGCGAAAAGTGCCGCAATCGGCTGCTCGAATGTCCCGAAGCGGACGAAAGGTATTGGCTGGAACTGCTCCGTGAACTCGACACCGCGCGAATCGGCACGATCCATTCTTTTTGCGGTTCGTTGTTGCGAAGCCACGCGGTCGAAGCCGGCTTGGATCCAAGGTTTCGCGTCCTCGATCAGGCCCAGGCCGACACCCTGTTGAGTGAATTAATCAATGATCAACTCCGCGAGAAATTGGCTAAACAGGACAAAGCGGCCCTTGATTTGATGGTCCGCTACGGCCTCGGCACTCTGGGCGAGATGATCGCACAACTTCTTGCTTGTCGCCAGGAAATCGATTGGGACTATTGGGAAACCGTAACCGCCGATGATCTAACGGCAAAATGGCAGGACTATCACCGGCGCGAAGCCCTGCCCCGCATAGTGCGTTCGATCGTTGCTTGCGACGAGGCGAAAACCGTGCTGGAAATCGTCCGGCAAAATCCTTCCGGCCATGCCGTGATGCAAGCACACATGGCGTTTTTGTTCTATAATCTGCCTAACCTGGCTGAAAGCGCCGATCTGCCGGCCATGTTATCCGAACTTCGCAAAGCAACAATGATAAGGGGCGCCGGCTCGAAAAAAGATTGGCCCAATGAGGAGTTGTATGAAAAATACCGCAAGGCCGTCACTTCATTACGCGAGAAGATCGACGCTTTCAAAGATCGAATATCTTTCGATCTAGAAGCGGCGCGGCCGGCGGCCGAAATCGGCCTCGAATTGCTTTCGCTGGCCCGCGGCGCGGGCCAAGCCTACGAGGCCGAAAAACAGAAACGCAACGCGCTCGATTTCAACGACCTTTTGATCCATGCCAAAAATCTGCTCGTCGGACCGCAAGGAAACGCGCTCCGCAAACGCTGGGCCGCCAATTTGCATCTGCTCTTGGTGGATGAGTTTCAGGACACCGATCCCTTGCAAGTGGAACTGGTCAAAGCACTATGCGACAACGACGTCGCCCGGGGCAAACTCTTTTTCGTGGGCGATTTCAAGCAATCGATCTATCGGTTCCGCGGCGCGGATCCACGAGTGTTTCACCGTCTCGGCGAGGAGATTCCGCACGAAGGCCGCTTGCCGCTTTCATTGAACTTCCGCAGCCAGCCGGCGATTTTGGATTGCGTCAACGCCCTATTCGGTGAGGAATTTCAGGATTACGAACCCCTGCGCGCCCATAAACCACAAATTAGTCCGACGCCGGCCGTGGAATTATTATGGGCGGCCGAGGACGATTCCACAAAGACTGCCGACTCGGACGCAACTGATCCGCTTTCACTCGCCCAGGCGGCATTATTAAAAAACGCCGATGATGAAAACGACAGCGATCAAAAGCCCGCCGAGCGCAGGCGGAGACGCGAGGCCGATTGGATCGCCCGACGCATTCGCGCCATGCTCGATTCGGGCGAAAGAATCGTTTGGGATCAAGAGGCATCCAAGACGGGCAATCCGGCCACGCGCCCGGTCCAGGCCGGCGACGTAGCCCTGCTGTTCCGCGCCCTAACCGACGTGGAATACTACGAAGAAGCCTTGCGCCGTTACGGCATCGATTACTACCTTGTCGGCGGACATGCCTTTTACGCCCAACAGGAAGTGTTCGATTTGTTGAACCTGCTTAAGGCATTGGAAAGTCCCTGCGACCAGTTGAGCCTTTTGGGCGTCCTGCGCAGCCCGTTTTTCAACCTGGCGGATGAAACCATTTTCTGGCTTGCCCGGCATCCCGACGGGCTTTTCGCCGGATTGTCCTGCGAATCGCCGCCGTCCGAAATCGATAAAGCACAAAAAAAACAGGTGGAATTTGCCGCAAAAATCCTGGGCGAATTGCGGGCCATGAAAGACCGCGTGCCCATTGCCCGGCTCATCATCGAGGCCCTCGACCGCACCGCTTACGACGCCGTCTTATTGGCCGAATTTCTAGGCGAGCGAAAACTGGCCAACCTTTACAAGCTCATCGAACAAGCCCGGAGTTTCGACCAATCGGGCATGTTCACCTTGTCCGATTTCATCGCGCAACTGGCTGAATTCATCGCCCGGCAACCCAAGGAACCCCTGGCCGCCACGCAGTCGGAAACGATGGATGTCGTCCGGCTGATGACCATCCACCAAGCGAAAGGGCTGGAATTCCCCGTTGTCATCGTGCCCGATATGAGCTGGTCGCAACGAGGCCCCGATTCCAGGGCCTTCACTCCGGAACTGGGGCCGATGGTCAAAGACGACAAATCAACCGTGGGATACCATCTATTCTCGCTTGTCGAAAAAGAGGAAGCCCGTGCCGAAACCATCCGCCTGCTGTATGTGGCCGCTACCCGGGCGGCCGATTATCTGATTCTTTCCTCCGGATTGGACAAACCAGGCGAGATCAAAGGACCTTGGATGGGTCTATTATCGCAAAGTTTCGATCTTTCCACGGGCATGCCCCTCGAAGCCGATCCGCCTGATCCGCAAGTGAGAGTTACAATATCCAGGCCGCCGCTTAAGTCCGAGCCAACCGAGACAACCGGCCGGCAATCGCTCAAAAAACTGCTGGAAAAAGCCGAGAAAAAGGCCGAAAAGGGCGAGGGCCGTTTGCCGAAGTATCTTCCGCCCGTACTTCCCGATCTGACCGCGCGCCGTCAATTTTCCTTTTCACGTTTAAGCGGCGCATTGCGGGATCTGTCCCAATTTTCGCCCGGCGAAAATGGGACTGTCACCATCATATCCAGAATGGCCGATGTGGACGATTTTCCGGAACCGGTCTTGGATCCGCTGGGGCTGGGCACGTTGGTGCACGCAGCGCTGGAAGAGATCGATTTTACCAATCCCGGCGACTTTGCCGCGATTATTCACCGTCACGCTCAGTTGCATCTTGCCCAAGACGATGTTGATCTGGACGAGCCGATTGATATGATAGGCCGGTTTTTATCATCGCTGCGAGCCGCACAAATAGCCGCCGCCAAGGAAGTCCATCGCGAATTGGAATTTTTATTGGCCTGGCACCCAGACAATCCCCAGTCCGGCGGGCGGTATTTACAAGGTTTTATCGATTGCCTTTATCGCGATCCAACCGGTCAGTGGCGCATGATCGATTATAAAACCAACAACATCACGGCCAAAACACTGGAACAAGAGGCGATAAAATACGAAATGCAAATGCTCGTCTACGCCCTGGCCGCCGAGAAAATCCTCAAACAACCGCCCGTCGAACTGGCCCTTTGTTTCCTGCGCCCGGGCTTGGAATATCATTTTGATTGGAATGACAATGCCCGGAAACGGATAGTGGAAATGGTTGACCGATGTTTACCATGAAATCCAGGCGAGTGGCGATTGTCAAAATACGCATAATCAGCGATTATATTATTTGATGTTATTACCGCAGGAACAACGCCGATTTGCCGTGGAGGTGGTGCACAAGTTGCGCAACGCCGGATTCGAGGCCTTTTGGGCCGGCGGATGCGTGCGAGATCAACTGCTGGGCCGCACGCCAAAGGATTACGACGTGGCTACCAACGCCACCCCGCTGCAAATCCGCGAACTATTCGGCCGGCGCCGCACGCTGGCCATCGGGGCCTCGTTCGGCGTTATTACCGTTATTGGATCAAAAGCGGCGGGCATGATCGAGGTGGCCACATTCCGCAAAGACGCCGCTTACAGCGACGGCCGACATCCCGATCATGTTACCTTCAGCTCAGCCCGGGAAGACGCGGCCCGACGAGACTTCACAATCAACGGTCTGTTTTACGATCCGCTCGAGGACCGGATAATCGACTTTGTCGGCGGACAGGACGATCTGACCTCAAAAACAATCCGGGCCATCGGCAATCCGCGCGAACGCTTCGCCGAAGATAAACTCCGCATGATCCGGGCGGTGCGATTTTCCGCGACTTTCGATTTCGCCCTGGAGGAAGAAACCCGGGCCGCGATCCGCGAAATGGCCGATCAGATTGGTGTGGTCAGTCCCGAGCGAATCGCCATGGAAATGCGCCGAATGTTGGTCGATGCTTCTTGCGTTGCCGCGGTCCGATTGTTGCTTTCAACCAATCTGGCTGCCGCCGTTTTGCCCGAAATTGTGACAAAAAACGGTGAGCAATCCCAACTCCCCTCTCCCGTTACGGGAGAGGGGCCGGGGGTGAGGGCCGACCGTTTGGACCAGGCATTGACTGTTTTAGGCCGACTGAAAGATCCCACTTTTCCCCTGGCATTAGCGGCGTTACTGCATACCATAAGCGACTCAGCCGGCGTGAAAGAGATATCCCGCCGTTGGCGCTTGTCGAACAAGGAAACCGACCAGGCCGTTTGGCTGGTCGAAAATCAATCGACAATCATCAACCCACAGGCAATGAAATGGTCAGCCTTGCAGCCGTTTTTAATCGCCGAGGGGATTCACGACCTGTTGGAATTGATGGAAGCCACTTCGACCGAAGGCGATCAAGCGGCCGCGTATTGCCTGAATTTGCTTTTGCAGCCGCCGGAAATTCTCGATCCCCCGCCGCTTGTGACCGGCGAAGATTTATTGGAACTGGGCATTCCGCAAGGGCCAATTTATAGGTCGCTATTAGATCGCATCCGCATGGCACAATTAGATCAGCTTATGCAATCAAAAGACAAAGCATTGCTTTTTGCCAAGAATGAAATGCGCCGAACAGGAAACATGCGACATAAGGAATTAAAACAAATCTACATAGAATTATTCGATCAAATCTCCGCATTGCTCTTTGCATTTGATCCCATTGGTATAAACTTTGGAGAAAATAAGGATGAGTACGACCCAGAGGTATCCACCATTCTGCCGCAATTGCAAAAATGCCGTTCACAAGAAGATGTCCAGCATTTATTACATCAAGAGTTTATTAAGTGGTTCGGTACACAAACCGCTGGACAAGCCGAAAAGTATGCACAACCGGCAAAAGACATATGGGAACTGTGGCGGAAACATATTGTATCACCAAACCTTGAATAATATGGATCAAGGCAGTTCTTCAACATCGGCTAGATCGCGCATTCGGCCGGTGGCCCGCTTATTGATTTTTAGATGTTCAAGGTTAATGAGGTTGATATTGATGCCTTCGTAAACAAAGTCTACTTTTTTAGCGTAACATTCAGAAAACGTGATGCCCGAGATACTCATGACGACATCTATGCGTACCGGATCGATGCCTATCTCAATTACCTTTTTTTCATTTAGAAATGAGGCTGAGGAGATGCTTTTCGGAGAAAAACCGAAACGGTGAAAAACACGGACAAGACGTTCGGCATTTTCGGGATTTATAGCCACCCAGATATCCATATCTTTTGTCGCCCGAGGATAGCCGTGAAAACCGACAGCATATCCGCCGACCAAAAGATATTCAACCTTCTCCTCGTTCAACAACTTTAAGAAGTC
>JBEKGL010000172.1:0-7415 GCA_050012815.1 Thermoguttaceae bacterium | reverse complement strand
TACATTTGCCTGGTTCCCTCGCGGCACGGCACGCACTTGCCGCAGGATTCGTCCATGAAAAAGCCGACCAGGAACCGGGCCATATCGACCATGCAGGCGGTATCGTCCAGCACGATGATCCCGCCGGTGCCGATCATTATTGAATGGCCTTCTCGATCTTCAGTATCTATAGACAAATCGAGCATGGACGGCGGGATGCAACCGCGCGAAGCCCCGCCGGCCTGAAGCGCCTTTAGCGGCCTGTCGCCTACAAGTCCGCCGCCGATGTCGTAAACTAACTCGCGAAGCGTGATTCCAAATGGCACTTCCACCAGTCCGGCGTTTTTCACCGCGCCTTCCAGGGAGAAGATCGTCGTGCCCGGGGTGCGCTTCGTGCCCATCGACGCGTACCACTCCGCGCCCCGGGTGATGATCGGCGCCACGCTGGCCCAGGTTTTGACGTTGTTCACGACGGTGGGTTTTCCCCACAGGCCGTTGGTGACCGGATACGGCGGGCGGGTGCGCGGTTCGCCCGAATGGCCTTCGAGCGATTCGATCAGCGCGGTTTCTTCCCCGCAGACATAAGCACCGGCCCCGCGATGCACGTCCAAGCGGAAGGTCCAACCGCTGCCGAAAATATCGTCGCCCAGCAGTCCCGCCTGCTCGGCCTCGGCAATGGCGTGCCTGAGAATTTCCAGGGCCAAGGGATACTCGTCGCGCACGTATATCAGCCCGCGGCTGGCGCCGATGGCGTATGAGCCGATGAGCATCCCCTCGATGACCGAGTGCGGATCGCCTTCCAAAACCGATCGATCCATGTACGAGCCGGGCTCGCCTTCGTCGGCGTTGCAAACGACATATTTGGCGTCGGCCGGGGCTTGCCGGGCCAGACGCCACTTTTGTCCGGTGGGAAATGCCGCCCCGCCGCGGCCGCGCAGTCCGGATTCGGTCACCTCGTCGATAACCTCGTCGGGCGATAGTTGCGCCAGTGCATGGAACGCCCCGCGATACGTGCCCCGGGCGATGGTTTCGTCCAACGACATGGGATCGATCGCGCCGCAGTTGCGCATGATGACCTTTTTTTGGCGGCTGTAGAAATCCAGGCCCGACCACGGGGGAATCTTGCCCAATTCAGCGGAACCAGAAGAATATGTGTGGACCTCGCCGGTGGAAACGTACTCATCGCTCTCGAAACGGCCCAAGACCGCCTCCGGCTTCAGGTCGCCTCGGGCGGAGTATGCTTCGAGCAATCGCCGGGTTTTTTCCGGAGTCATGTTGCCGTAACTCAACCGCAACCTGTCCGGCAGAACAAGGTCCAAAAGCGGTTCCTTTGCGCAGAACCCGATGCAGCCGGTGCGGCAAACCACGGCGTCCAAACCGAGTTCGTTGACGGCCCGGACGGCGGCGGCCTCGACCGACCGGGCCCCCACGGCGACTCCGCAACTTGCCGAGCCGATGATAATTTTCAGCCGCTTGGGAAACGTAGTATCCAGTCCGGCCGCCGCGGCCCGATCCAGATCGGCCGTATTGCGTATGGTTCGGCTCATGCGAATTGCTCCGTGATTTCCTCGACCTTGTCCGGATTTACCCGGCCGAAACTTTGGCCGTCGATTTTCATCGACGGCGACAGGGCGCACAGACCCAGGCAGCGCACGGTACGCAAGGTGAATCGTCCGCTCTTGTCGGTTTGGCCGGGTTCGACGCCGAGTTGCCGTTGAAGCCGTTCTAAAAGTGCGTTCGATTTCCGGGCGTGGCAGGACGTGCCGCGGCAGACCTCGATCACGTGCCGGCCCGCGGGCTCGAGATGAAAGCGGTCGTAAAAGCTGGCCACTCGCATGATTTCCGCAAGCCGCATCTGCCAGAGCGACGCCAAGTGCTCCAAAATTCCGCGGGGAATGTAACCGTAGCTCTGATTGACCTCTTGGAGCACCGGCATGATGGCTCCCAGTTCGCCTTCATGGCGTTTGAGGATCTCGTCGAGCCTGGCCGCGTCGGCCTCGTTGAGCGGTTCGCACGGCACAAACGGCGGAGGGGTTTCGGCCGTATTGCGGACCGGGCAAATGCTCCAGCAATCGCCGCAACCGGTGCATTTCGTCGAATCCACGCCGCGCGGACGCTTGCGGATTTCGGCCGTAAAATGTCCGGCCTCGCCGTCCAATCGCACAACGTCGGCCATTGTCAGCACGTCGATATTGTAGTCGCGCATGCACTCCACCAGCTTGGGCGAGATGATGCAGGTGGCGCAGTCGCCGGTGGGGAAGGTCTTGTCGAGCCGGGCCATGCCGCCGCCGATGGTCGGGCTTTCCTCGACCAGGTAAACGCGGAATCCGGCCGCCGACAGGTCCAGCGATGCTTGAATCCCGGCCACGCCCCCGCCGCAGACCAATACCGCGCCGCAGGGCTGACGGCCATTGCCATTACCATTCGCCGCGCCGTTTGTGTTGTTCACGGCAAGAACAGTGGGGATTAATTTTGATTTCATGATTTTCCTCCCGCTACCGCCGCCGCGCCCAAGGATGCAGTCCCCTCTCCCTTTGGGAGAGGGTTAGGGTGAGGGCCGTTTAGCAACTTTTCGGCGCTGACCGAAAGCGCTTGGATGCCCAGTTCTTTCGGCGAAAGGCCCAGTGCCAGCCCGAGAAGTTGCGTAATGTACAAGACCGGCGTTAGCGGCAATTCTCCGTGCGCGGCGCCGGCGTCGGCCTGACGCAGGTCCAGGTTCACCTGGCACAATGGGCACGCAACCGTTATGCACTGTGCGCCGGCCTCTCGGGCCATCGATATCAGCCGGTGGCCCAGGCGGTTGACGACATCCACATTAGTCATGGAAAGGCTGGCCCCGCAACATTCGGTTTTATACGGCCAATCGACCGGCTCGGCCCCCAGGGCGGACACAAGGTCGTCCATCGCCGTGGGATGTTCCGGATCGTCAAAAGCCACGACTTCCGGCGGGCGCGTCAGCAGGCAACCGTAATAGCAGGCCACTCGCATAGAGGCCAGCGGCTTGCGGACCGCCGCCCGGATCGTTTCCAGACCAAGATGATTCACCAGCACGTCGAGCACGTGATGCACCGGCACGCCGCCGTCATAAGACTTTCCCGTGATCCGCTCGGCGCGTTTTCGCTCGGCTGGGTCGTTCGTAACCTTGTAGTTGGCCGTTCGCAGCCGGGCATAACACGAAGCGCAGGCCGTCATCACCGGGCTATTCATCCGCTGGGCCTTTTGCAGGTTCAACACCGGCAAGGCCACGGCCAGCGAGGCATTGGTGGTGTGGGCGGGCGTCGAACCGCAACATACCCAGTTGGGAATATCTTCCAGTTCGATGCCCAGCGCGCCGCACACGGCGCGGGTCGAACGGTCGAAATCCCATGCGGTCGATTCCAGGCTGCAACCGGGAAAGAATGCGTATTTCACTGGTTTTTTTGCTCCTCTTCGGCGCGTTTAAAGACCTCGCGGACCTCCTTGGCGTTTCCGCCGCGGCGCGGAAAGAAGGAGATTTTTCCCTTGGCCATCATCTGCGGCAGCTTGCCCACGTCGGTAAACAGGTCCCCGCTGCGAAGTTTGTACATTGCCAACATGCCCGCCTCGAACACCCGGCCGTGACGGCGGACGCTGCCTAAAAAACTACGGTTGAATTGCTTGCCGCGGCCGTCGGGAACCGCCGCTTTGCGCTCGACGGCCAACATCCGCAACGCATCCATGATCCCGGCGATGTCGATGCCCTGGGGGCAGCGCGTCGTGCAGGCCTCGCACGATGCGCAAAGCCAGATGGCTTGCGACTCCAATACTTCAGATTCCGCTCCGAGCTGAACCAGGCGCATGACCTGGCTGGGCAGCAGATCCATGTCGGGGCCGATCGGGCAGCCGGTCGAGCACTTGTGACACTGGAAACACACCAGCGCCGAAGCGCCGCAGCGGCGCTGGATTTCATCGGCCAGATCTGTGCCGTTCCATTGAAGTGTATTCGACATTTTTATTCTCTCGTCACTTCACAGGAGGACAGGCATTCTTGCCTGTCTTTCAAGCCAGACAGGAATGTCTGGCCTCCTAATAATTTGTTTATTTTTGCTCCTAACATTTCCGCACACGGAGTGTGCGGACTACTTCGTTATTCTCCCAATCCTTCCATATCAGCTTCTATTTCAGCGTCTTTGCGGGGCATGACTTTTCGGTAAACTTCCACGGGCTGACTGAGCACGCCGTCGACGGTGAGTAAATCCTCATTGATGCGAATGCCGAACAGGCGTTGGTTCTCTTCGAGGTAGGGCAGGATCAGTTTCCAGTCGTCGGCGCCCAGCGGCCTGAAAGCCCCCAAGTTTAATTGCTCGTTGACCAGTGTTTGATGCGGATCGCGTACGTAAATCGCCCCGCCGGACGCCAACGAAAGCAGGTTGCTGCCCGGATAAGGCAGGTCCAAGGGGACCAGCTTGCCGGATTGATCGTATTGCATGGCGTTGAGGATGGCGAATCCGCCGCCGGCGCGAGGATCGCCGGCCATGAACGATTCGGCCAAAAAATCCAAGGCCGTTCCGTTGATCACCACGCGCGGACGTCCCACGGCATTGATCATGGGCCGGCCGGCCGCATTGCCCAGTACGTAGACTTCGCCGCCTTTTGCACCGTAAAGGAAGGTTTGTCCCACGTCCCCATAAACGACCAACTTACCCTGCTTGGCTATCTGGCAAAGTTGATCCTGGGCGTTGCCGTGTACGAAGATTTCCAGGCCGTCCATGCCCGAGCCCAGATAATCGCCGGGATTATCGTAGCAATCGATCCTCAAGCCCTCGGTCGCCGGGCCAAAACCCACGCCGTGGAACCGCGTGCCCCGGGAGTTGTAATGGATGATATGTTTCCAGCCCAGATGATAGGCCCTGATAGCCAAGCTCGCATCGCAAGACTCGCCCTCGGGTGAAAATCCCCGGGCGTCGATCAAGAGTGTCGTTTGTGCGTCGTGCGGACCGATCAGCCGGTCCCGGGTTTGCCAGGTTATTCTAGCGTGAGTGCCTTCATGACTTTCGCCGCATATCGGCTGATGCTCGAAAATCCGTTCCAGGCCGGCGCGAAGGATGGTCAACACCGAGCTGCGCTTCTTGTTGCCTGTCGCATATCGACGGTCGATGGCCAAGGTGATGGAATTGATGCCCAAAGCGGGCGTTTTTTGCTTGGTCCCAGCGGCGACTTCATCCACCAGCCAACGTAGATGATCGTAGGTCAATTCCGTCATGTGCCCGCATAGGCATTGGAAAAGACCTTCCCGATCGCCTTCTTCAATAGCCTGTTGAACAACAGCAATATTTTGTTCGGTTTTCGCTGGAATTATCGGCGGCACGGAAAGGTTGCAGTGCGTTTGTCCGGGTAATGTCGATACCGCCGCGCCGAATTTGTTGGTCACGCGCAGGCCGTAGTGTCCATTGGTGGAAGCCGATGAAGTACCCGAAAGCTTGGTCTTTCCATTCGCCGGGCTGACGGTCAGCAGAAACGCGCCGCCGTCGGTATGGCTGCCGCCGCGGGCGTTCCAGTAGATGTCGGCCACGGGCGTAAACCGCGAATCTTCGGCCGCCAGGCTGGCCAGAGTCGCATCGATGGCCTGCTTTTCTGAGCAGATCAGCCCGATGGAGACTTCTCCTTCTTGCAGCGCGAAAACCTGCGGCCTGAGCATGGCCGTATCGGTGATGCCCAGCAATTGGAACGATTTCGATTCGGTAAGGCTGCGGGCGATAATGAAGAACCAGGGGCCGTCGGGCGAGGCATGTATATGGGCCGCCTGGATCTGCCGGTATATCCTCTTTTTTTGCGATGATAGCCGGTCGAAGTCGAGTTCCGTGGTCGGGGCCAGGGCCTCGATGATGTACTCGACGGGATATTTGTAAACCCGGTTCCACAGGTCGAACAACAACACGGCGACCTCTGTATCGGTAAGGAACTGCGGAAAAATATTCCTTCCCGCCAGATACTCGCTCACCGAATGGTAATTGGCAAAATCGCCGTTATGAACCAGGGCTTCGTTTAATCCGATAAAAGGGTGCGCCCCGCCGGGATGCCACACGCGGCCCTTGGTAGGGTATCGTTGGTGGGCGATCCAGACGTGGGCCCGGGTGTCGGGCATGCGGTAGTACTGCACGGCCGCCTCGGCGTAACCGACAATCTTCAGTATTATCAGGTTCCGCGCATGAGACATGACCATTGCACGCTTGTCGCCCAGCGAGGCGTAGTATTTCGCGTTCAGGCGGAGCGAGTTCTGGAAAACGAATTCGTCTTCCACGTCCCGCTCGGTAAGGTTTTTCAAACCTTTTTCCTCGGCGAAATCGGCCAGCACTTGCGGTTTGACGCGAACGAAGTAACGGGCCACGTCCGGCGGACGGACTTCCAACAGCGGCACGTCGCGATAATCGTCCATCGTGGGAACCATGCCGCCCTGGTCGATGTTGAAATATGGCTCGATGCAGGTTTTTTCCACTTCCTCTTTGGCCGACGGATCCAACAGCGCCACCTGGAGGATATAGTCTTCTTCCAGGACCTTGCGCGAGACGCCCATGTCTTCGGGCACCAGTCCGCAGGCGGCGATTCCCCCGCCCTTGCCGTTTCCCCGGTTGCGCATCTGGATCGAAGGCTCGTAAATATGCTTTCCACCAACGGGAATGGTGCAGGCGAAACCGGTGACGCCGCACCCGCCCTCGGCCTCGGGCGATTTGTGGAACCACTCGCCCGATGGCCGGAAATCGGCCCGCGATTGGATGATCTTTTCCGCTCGATCAGTTATGGTATGCGTCGGCATTGTTCGGTTCAGCTTTGTTCTTCGTAATCAAGATGTGTCAACAGATCGGTTCGTCCGCGCAGGGCCGCCACGGACTCCAGCCCGAGGCGGTACAGGATATCAACGAGCATTTCGCGCCATGCGCTATAAAGATTCACCAGCCGTTGGGTGCACCACTCGACCGAGACCATTTCCAGCAGTTCGTCGTCGGTGGTGGCGATGCCACGGGCGCAGCCGCGCCCGCTTTCGCAGCATCCGCAGCGGATGCAGCCCACGGCGACCAATTCGGCCGTGCCGATCACCACGCCGTCGGCGCCCAGGGCGATGGCCTTTGCCATGTCGGCCGGGGTGCGGATTCCGCCGCTGGCCATGACCGTGATTTTTTCGCGAATCCCCTCATCTACCAGAAACTGGTGCACGCGGTTTATTGCGTACTCGATGGGCATGGCGATGTTTTTCTTGGCGATGTTCGGCGCAGCGCCGGTGCCGCCGTAACTGCCGTCCAGGTGCACGATATGCCCCCCGGCATAATAAATGCCCACTGCGACCATGTCCACGTCCACCGGAGTGGAGACCTTGGCCGAGAGCAGTGCCCGGGGATTGACGTGCGCGATCCAATCCAGGTGTTTCTTGTGATCTTCGACCGAGTACACGCTGTGAAACGGAAACGGCGAGAAAAGCGAGG
>JBEKGL010000171.1:0-7425 GCA_050012815.1 Thermoguttaceae bacterium | reverse complement strand
ATAGTCTTCATTACCGGTCACGGCAACGTGCAAATGGCCGTCAACGCCATGCAGGCGGGCGCGGTTAATTTTCTGGAAAAACCCTTTCGCGAACAAGAACTCTGGGACAGCATCCGCAAGGCTTTGGAACTCGACGCGCAAAACCGCCGCCGCAAAGCCCGGCGCCATCGCGTGGAGGAACGCCTAGCACTGTTGTCCGAGGGCGAACGCTCGGTGCTGAATTTGATTCTCGAGGGAAAACTTAACAAGGAAATCGCCGCCGAACTCGGTCTTAGCAACCGAACCGTCGAGGACCGCCGCGCCCGACTGATGAAAAAAATGGGCGCCCGCTCCGTTGCCGAACTGGTCCAACTGGCCATGACGCACTAACCCAGATTATTCATGGCT
This sequence comes from Thermoguttaceae bacterium, assembly GCA_050012815.1. Taxonomy (GTDB): domain Bacteria; phylum Planctomycetota; class Planctomycetia; order Pirellulales; family Thermoguttaceae; genus JBEKIK01. The sequence goes on along the minus strand of JBEKGL010000171.1, from coordinate 7,038 downwards.
TGCGATTTCTGATATAGGGTGCGAAACACCAGCCCGAAGCGCAAGCGAGGGCAAACCATTCGCAACTCCTCGCTTGCGCTTCGGGCTAGTGTGAATTCCTGAATAATCCGGGCTAATCTTTCATTTCTTTTTGCAGGCACTCGACGGCCTTGGCTAATTGCCGGTCTACAAATTTTCCCTCACCCTTTGCCTGGACCGCTGACTCGGCCGCTTTGGAAACATCGCGCTGCATACGCCATAGTCGCAGCCGCGTAAGATCATCGCCTTCCAGGCGCACTTCGCAGCCGGGATCCGGGCGCACGCCCCAATCTTCGTTTTCTCCGGCGTCGCGGCGGCGATGGATATTCTTGTTGCTCGGCCGCCAATAACTGGCCATGGTAAGTTTCAAAGCGCCCCGGGCATCGTCCAATTCGATGATTTTTTGCACGGTTCCCTTCCCGAAAGTGCGCTGGCCCACGATTGTCGCGCGATGATGATCCTGCAAACAGGCGGCCACGATCTCGCTGGCGCTGGCGCTGTCTTGATTGACCAGAACGACCATGGGAAATTTTGTGAACGGGCCTTTCCCGGTCGCCCGCCAGGTTTCCAAATTGCCGCCGTCGCGGCCCCGGGTGGAAACAATATCGCCCGATGAAATGAACAAATCGCAAACTCCTATAGCCTCGGGCAACAGTCCGCCCGGATTGTCGCGCAAATCAAGGATCAAACCCCGCATGTCGTGATCCACCAGCCACTCGACAGCGCGTTTCAGTTCTTCCGCCGTTTTGTCGCCGAAACTCGTGATCCGAAGATAACCCACTCGCTCGTAACCGGGGAGAAAATAATTCCACGACCCGTCCGCATTTCGCGTATCGCCCCATACCGTTTCACCCTGAATTACCGCCCGGATGAGCTTTATCTCCACCGGCTTTTCCTCGCCTTGGTGCAGGACGGTAATGTTAACGGGGTCGCCGGGCTTACCCCGCAGCAGGCCGACGGCGTCTTTTACCGACATGCCTCGCGTGCTGTGACCGTCGATTCGCAGAATTTTGTCTCCGGCCTGCACGCCCGCCGCGTATGCCGGCGTGCCCGGCAAAGGGCTGACCACGATCATTTGCCGCGTCTTGGGGTCCATCGAGACTTCCATGCCCACTCCGCCGAACTGCTGATCGATGACCTCCCGGAACTCGGTCAAAGCCTTGGGCGGAATGTAGGAGGAATTTTCGTCCAGCCCGCCGGCATTCAGCCGCTCGATCATTCCGTCCAATGCGCCCTCGAACAATTCCTCGGGCTCGACCTTTTCTAAAGAAAGCCGATCGATAAGCTCCATCGACTCGGACAAAAGCTGCCCATATTGATTGGTCTGGACCTTCTGATAGCAGACCAATGCAAAAATACCAACCGCCAACAGAAATAAAAGATTTCGACGCGGCATGGGCATGAACCTGAAAAAGGTGTCAGGAAACGAGGCTGTGAATTTTCGTAGGGTGCGTGAAACGCACCAACCGCCACGGATTACGGTGCGTTTCACGCACCCTACAGGCGCACAAACGGTTCCTGACACCTTTTACTAATAAAAGTTTAACGCTTCGAGAACTGCGTACCGCGCCGGGCGCCGCGAAGACCGTATTTTTTGCGTTCTTTCATGCGGGCGTCGCGGGTCAACATGCCCGTGTCACGCAGTCCGGGGGTTAAGCTCTCGTCGATCTTTTTCAACGCCCTTGCGATCCCCAGCTTGCAGGCGTCGGCTTGGCCGTTGATCCCTCCGCCCTCGACAAGCACCCGGATGTCAAACTCGCTGCGCTTGCCGGTTTGTTCCAGCGGCGCGAGCACCGCGTTTTGCTGCTTAAGATTGTGGAAATATTCTTCCAAGGCCCGCCCGTTAATTGTGACGTTGCCGGTCCCGGGACGAACGCGGACTCGGGCAACCGACGTTTTACGCCTTCCCGTGCCTAAATAATCGGTGGTCTTAACTGCCATGAATTTCCTTTTTTATTTGATTATCAACTGAACTCCGGGTGTATTCACCCGAGGCTAAATAAGTTTTTTACTTGCTTCCCAAATCAATCGGCTCGGGCTGCTGCGACTGGTGCGGATGTTCGCCTCCGGCATAAAGTTTCAGCTTGGTCAACATCTTGAAGGCCAGCTTGTTCTTGGGCAACATGCGGCGAACAGCCTCGCGAAGGATCAACTCCGGCCGTTGCTGCCGCCGTGTGGACGCTTTCACCACATGTTGGCCGGGATGGCCCGTGTACCAGGCGTATTGTTTCTGGTCCCACTTCTTACCAGTAAAAACTACCTTCTCCACGTTCGTTACGATAACAAAGTCGCCGGTATCGACGTGCGGGGTGTAGGTTGGGCGATGCTTGCCCATCAGGATCACGGCAATATCGCTGGCCAGGCGCCCGACTACCTTATCGGTCGCATCAACCACCCACCAATTGGCCTCGATTTCGCCGGGCCGGGCCATATATGTTTTGGTCATCATCATATTCTCGACTTGCTTCCATGAAGAAAACTCGTAATTTAACTCTTTATCGATCCGCTGACAAGGCATGAGTCTTTTAAGAACGAAAAGAATTTACAGCTTCTTTTGTAACACCACTGTATGGGGGGTTTCCGAAACAGGTAATAATTTACATAATTGCCGCTTCTATAATACACCACCAATGCAAAAAAACTGCAAGTATTCAACTGCTCGGGAGCTTAGTGCTTTGCTCGCCTTTGTGAAATACCGAAAACATCCACACCCCCCATAAACCGTATCGTATATCCTATCATGAAAGCAGCGGTTACCCACGAAACCTTTCCCGGCGAACGGCGGGTTGCCTTAATACCGGCATCGGTCCCTGCTCTGCTCAAGGCAGGCTTTGACGTACTTGTACAATCCGACGCCGGCATGGCGGCCGGTTTTTCCAACCGACAATATCAGGAAAAAGGGGCGAAAATCATCGCCTCGCGCGATGAACTTTTTGCCGCCGATGTGATCCTGCAAGTCCAAGCCGCCGGGGCCAATCCCCTGGCAGGCAAGGACGATCTCGACCGTTATCGGCCGGGCCAGGTCGTAATCGGCATGGCCGATCCGCTGGACAATCCCCAGGCAGCGGTCGAAATCGCCCGCCGGGGCGTTTCGCTATTCGCACTGGAATTGCTACCCAGGATTACCAGGGCGCAGAACATGGACGTGCTTTCCTCGCAGGCCACCGTGGCCGGATATCGGGCCGTTTTGTTGGCCGCTACCGCACTGCCCAAGATGTTTCCCATGCTCATGACCGCCGCCGGCACGATCACTCCGGCCAAGGTTTTCGTGATCGGGGCCGGCGTGGCGGGACTGCAAGCCATAGCCACTGCCCGGCGCTTAGGCGCGGTGGTTTCGGCCTACGACGTTCGTCCGGCCGTAAAAGAGCAGATTCAAAGCCTGGGCGGCAAGTTTATCGAAATGGAATTGGAAACCTCGCAAGCCCAGGAAAAAGGCGGCTACGCCCAGCAAATGGACGAAACGTTTTATCGCAAGCAGCGGGAACTGATGGCCAAGGTGGTGGCCGAGACCGATGCTGTAATCGCCACGGCGGCCATTCCGGGCAAAAAATCGCCTCTTTTAATCACTGCCCAGGCGGTTGCCGGCATGGCCCCGGGATCGGTAATCGTGGACTTGGCCGCCCAGCGCGGCGGAAACTGCGAACTGTCGAAACCCGATCAAACCGTGGACGTAAACGGCGTTAAGATCATCGCGCCGTTGAACTTGCCTTCCGATGTGCCCACCCACGCCAGTTTGATGTACTCGAAAAACATCTGCAACTTCCTCACCTACATCGTGAAGGAAAACAAGGTGATGTTTAATCTGGACGACGAAATCATCCGCGACACGCTAATCACGCGCGACGGCCAAGTCGTTAACCCGCGGATCCAACAATTACTCGGCTCGGCGGCTTCATAAACCACACTCTTGTTCCTAGGCTCTGCCTGGGAACGTGTTGTTAAGGAGGTTCTACCTTCTGGTGATGATGTGAGGCAGAGCCACGAAAAAAGTGTGTTTCCAGGCAGAGCCTGGGAACAAGAATGCGAGATAAACAAATATCGAAAGGTGCGTTTCACGCACCCTACAAAGAAAGGATAAATCGAACCATGTCACCCGATCTTTTAACACTGCTGGCCGTGTTGCCGGCCATTGAGGCCGAAAGCAGCGTGCCAAAAGCGGACTTTCTGACGCTCTTATACGTGCTGATGCTGGCGACGTTCACCGGGTTGTTGGTGATACGCAACGTGTCGCGTTTGCTCCATACGCCGCTGATGTCGCTGACAAACGCGATTTCGGCCATTGCCGTGGTAGGTTCGATAGTGCTGGCCGGCAGCCAGGAAACGGGTTTTACCACCGTTCTCGGCGCGGTGGCCGTGGTCGCCTCGATGACCAACATCGTCAGCGGTTTTCTGCTTACCGATCGGATGCTCAAGATGTTTAAGAAACGGGAGCCCGGCAAGTCATGAACAACATACACACCGTTAAAGAACTGATTTACCTGATTTCCGCGATCCTGTTTGTCCTTTCGTTGATGTGGATGAACCACCCCGCCACTGCCCGGCGCGGCGTGTTCTCCGGCGTGATAGCCATGCTGGCGGCCATCGGCGGAACGCTCCTGCTGCCCGAAATTCAAAGCTACACCTGGATCGTTATCGCCATGATGGCGGGCTGCGTGCTGGGCGTGCCGTTGGCAATGGTGCCGCTTACGGCCGTTCCCCAGCGAACCGCGCTTTCACATGCTTTCGGCGGTCTGGCCGCCGGACTGGTGGGAGCATCGGAATACTATCTGTTCTTGGCGACCGATAAGCATCCGCTTAGTGGATTTGCCACCGGCGCCCTTGTAGCCGAGGTCATTTTAGGATTTCTGACCTTCACCGGCAGCTTGATGGCGGCCGGCAAGCTCATGGAAATCATCCCCACGCGGCCTATTACGTATAAAGGCCAGAACACAATCAATTTATCGCTGTTGGGCATCGCCATTCTGGCCGGTGCGTTGCTGGTGGTCTATCCGACGGTCTGGCAGTTGTTCCCGCTGATTATCTTGATTTCGCTGGCTTTCGGCGTACTGCTGATCATTCCCATCGGCGGGGCGGACATGCCGACCGTTATCGCGCTTTTGAACTCCTACGCCGGGCTGTCGGCCGTGGCCATGGGCTTTGTGCTCAATAACAAGCTGCTGATCGCCGCCGGCGCGCTGGACGGCTCGTCCGGTTTGATCCTGGCGATCATCATGTGCAAGGCCATGAACCGCTCGTTCGCCAACGTTCTGTTCGGGGCATTCGGCCAGGTCCAGGTCGCCTCGGGCGCTGTCGAACAACGCACGGTCAAGAGCGCCACGGCCGAGGACGCGGCAGAGATTATGAAAGCCGCCCGCTCGGTGGTCATCATCCCAGGTTACGGCATGGCGGTGGCCCAGGCCCAGCATCGGGTACGAGAATTGTACGATGCACTCACCAAGAGCGGGGTCGATGTCAAGTTCGCCGTCCATCCGGTTGCAGGCCGCATGCCCGGCCACATGAACGTACTGCTGGCCGAGGCCGATATCCCCTACGACAAGTTGATCGAGATGGAAGCGATCAATCCCGATATGCCCGAGACCGACGTGGCCTTGGTTATCGGGGCCAACGACGTGGTGAACCCGGCCGCACGGCACGACAAGTCGAGTCCCATCTACGGAATGCCGATTATTGACGCCGACAAGGCCAAAACCGTGTTCGTCATCAAACGCAGCATGAATCCCGGTTTCGCCGGCATCGAAAACGAGTTATTCTACGCCGACAACACGCTCATGCTTTTCGGCGACGCCAAGGCCATGCTCACCAGCATCGTCCAGGCCCTGAAGGAATAAGACACCAAATAAATAACCCGCGACTATAAAAGAATATGTCGCGGGTGAACCTTTTTTAACAATTTGGTTCTGTTGCGTGCCGCCCGGTTTTGTAGACCGGGTGGCTAGGTAAAATGTGTCAGTACTTTCGCCGATGCCAAGCGTAGGAAAGTAGGCTTATAACACCGAATCCGATCAGGGTGAGGACAGAGGGTTCGGGGACGGCCGTCAACGAGTCCGTGCCCGACGATGGTCCGCCCGAGATCGCGGCAATGGTCAGCGTGGCCCCGGCGCCAACGGTCAGAGTGTCTTGAGCGATGGAAGTCGCTATCAACTCGCCTTCCATGACACAAGTCTCGCCTGTGCCGGTTATATTGCTCACCGTCTTCGAGCCGCTGTCTACTTGGAACATGGCGCCAGAATCCGTGAAGATTTCGGACTCCGGGGGCAACTGACCCGTGTAAGACAACTCCAGCGTGCCGGCAATGATAGCCGTCCCGCCGGTGTAAGTGTTCGAAGCCGTCAAAACCAGCGTGCCCATGCCTTGTTTCATCAGGCCCTCGGTTCCCGAAAGAGCGGCATTGATCGTTGTTTTTACGTCAGTTTGGATGCTCGGCTTACTGCCGGAGGTGGCGGAAGCCAGTGTGATGCCGCTCTTGGTAGTAGTGACATCGTTAACAGTGCAGGTTCCGGACGTTGAACCGCTGAAATTGAGAGTACCGATCTCGAGATCATACGTCTTGGAGCCGGTGCCGTCTTCACTGGAAACAACGATATCATTGACATTGATGGTACTATTACTGCCGGACATAGCTAAGGTGGCAGTTGCACCAGCACCGAAGGCGATGACACCACCCATCCAGTTGCTTGGATCACCCCAATAATATCCGCCGGGATAATAAGGATACATGGTACCAGATTGCGCCGGAATCTTGTTGTATGAATCCCAGGTATTCAAACTGGTGGTGAAAGTGACGTTATATCCTATAAATCCTGCACCCAAGGCGGGCAATTTGACGCCCACGCCAAAGATCGCAGGTAGTCCATCAGGGGCAGCAGCCTGTTGTGCTCCTTCCGCAACACCGAAGTCCGTAGGGGCAAGGCTTACTGTAGCTGATGTTTTGGCGGGATTTTGGGTGAGGACCACAGCCTTCGCATTTGGATCGTAAGGAGATAGAATCCAAGAATTAAAAGCAATAGGAATAGCCGGGCC
>JBEKGL010000170.1:0-7449 GCA_050012815.1 Thermoguttaceae bacterium | reverse complement strand
TTGTGCTTCCTTTTTGATTTACCTTCACGAAAGTCGGATTGGACAGACCATAGTGGGCGTCAAAGGCCTTTAGATCGCTCAAGACGTTGGGATTGTCGTAGGCATCGACGATGGCGATGGTTTGGCCCGTGCCGTCGCCAGTTATGCCGTATGCCGCACGTATCTCGGCCGGCGTATAAGGCGCCGATACGGTCGTCGACGCCAGCAGTGTTGCATACGGACTGGCGGTGATTACCGACAGGGCATTTGCCGACAGCAGGCTCCGCGTTTCCAGCGGTTCAAAGATGCATTTTCGACGACCGATTTTTGCCCTTTTCGACGACTCGTTTGCACGACGGCGGTTAGACAATGCGAACATTAGCCTCTCCTTTGTGAACCGAGATTATATATCAAGAACATACCTCTACAACGCGAATACTCAAACGCATCCGGAAGTATCATTTAGTAAACGTTCCCTTAAGTTGTTTATACGATTGCATGAAGAATCATGTCAATCAAGAATAAGCGTCTCAAGAATATCACCAAACAACTTATCATTAAAATGGGTATAATAATTGAACCTAAAGGTCACACTGTGGTGATTTTTTGCTTTGGATATGTGATTTGCATAATTTGTCTTTCCTGTCGCGTCATTTTCCCTTTCTCTCCGCCCCTCGCCCTTTTTTTTGATATATTGAACGGTATGAGCATTGATCCCACACAAACTCAAGGCAGCCAAGAGCGCCTTTTATCGCGGGAGATTAGCCTGAAGCGCGGGCATCCACCCACACAAGTCCCAGGCTATGAACCCGAACGTTTTCTTGGCGCCGGGGCTTATGGCGAGGTTTGGGTGGCAATCGAACGCAATACCGGGCGAAGGGTGGCGATCAAATACTACTCACACAGAGGGGGGCTGGACTGGTCTCTACTTAGCCGTGAGGTGGAAAAACTGGCCTTCCTGTTTGCCGATCGATATGTGGTGCAATTGCTTGGCGTGGGCTGGGATGCCGATCCGCCCTATTACATCATGGAGTACCTGGAACCTGGTTCCCTGGCCGACCGGCTGCAACAGGGCCCTTTGCCCGTGGATAAGGCCGTGGAACTATTCCACGATATTGCCGTGGGTTTGGTTCATGCACATGGCAAGGGCGTGCTGCACTGCGACCTTAAACCGGCGAATATTTTGCTGGACCAGGACAATAAACCGCGTTTGGCCGATTTTGGCCAATCGCGGCTTTCGCACGAGCAGATGCCCGCCCTGGGCACGATGTTTTACATGGCCCCGGAGCAGGCCGATTTGGAGGCCATGCCCGACGCCCGTTGGGACGTCTATGCACTGGGCGCACTTTTGTACTGCATGTTGACAGGCCATCCGCCGCACCGCAGCGGTCCGACCGTGGATCAGTTCGAACGAACGCCCGATCTAAAACAGCGGCTCTCGCGTTATCGACAAATGATCGAGCAATCGCTGCCGCCCGCCGAGCATTGCAAAGTGCCGGGAGTGGATGCGCTTTTGGCCGAAATCGTGGATCGCTGCCTGGCCGCCGATCCGGATCGGCGTTTCCCCAACGTGCAGTCCGTGCTCGACGCCCTGGGCAACCGCGAGGTCCGCCGGGCGCGTCGGCCGATCATGGTTTTGGGGGCCATCGGACCGGCGCTGCTTTTGGCCGTGGTGGCCTGGTTCGCCTGGCAGGGATTTCACGCGGCCTTGCGCGAATCTAACGCCGCCCTGATAGACCAATCCTTGAAAAGCTCGCAATTCACGGCTCGACTGGGCGCATTGGCCGCGGGCAATGAGTTGGAACGCCGTTACCAGCTCGTGGAACACGTGGCTGTTTCCGACCGCTTTCGCGAAGCTGTTAAAGACACCTTGGACAAGCCTGATTTTAAAAAACTCATCGAACAATTGAACGATTCCAAACTTTCCGACGAGGAGCGGGACTCGCTTCGTGAAAAATTTCGAGACAATCCGGACCGCAAGGAATTGCAGCGAATTTTCAAGTTGTTGATTCCATACACGGACCAGCCCCGGGAAGATGAGGAAGTGTTGAGTTGGTTTTTTTGCGATGCCCAAGGTCTTTCCATCGTCCACATGCCGCAGACCCGCACGATCGGCAGGAATTACGCCTGGCGAAGCTTTTTCCACGGCGGCCCGCGCGACATGGACGAGTCCTGGCGCCCCCAGCCTGGACAGAATCTGAAGACCACCACGCTTTCGCCGGTCTTCCGCTCGCAAGCCACGTCGAAATGGGTTGTAGCCATAGCCACTCCGGTCTTCGACGAGTCGTCCAAAAAAAAATTCCTCGGCGTGGTGGCAATGACCGTCGAGGTGGGCCGCCTGGTCGAGTCGCTGTTGCGCGGCGGCGAACGGCAGTTCGCCGTGGTGGTCGATAACCGTGACGGCGACAATCCGGGCGTGATTTTACAACATCCGCTTTTCGACAAATTTCTGGCCAAACAAGGCGAATTGCCCGATTACTTCCAAAAATACCGCGTTCGAGCCGACGAACTGCCCGATGTCCCCAAGCGCCAAAAAGATTATCACGATCCCCTGGCCGACGATCCCGACGGCGGGGCGTATCAATGCCATTGGCTTGCCCAAATGCAGCCCGTGGTAGTCGGCGACAAAAACACCGGCTGGCTGGTAATCGTGCAAACGGCCTACGACGACGCCATCGGCTCCACGCTCGAAAATCTCACTGCCGGTCTAATTCGTTACGGCCTGATAGCACTGGTCATGGTAGCAATGGTAATGACCGCCCTCTGGGTCTGGGCCAGAAGCATGAGCCGGAAGAGCGGATAACGGAATGCAGAAGTAAGAATGCAGAATGCAGAACTTAAAACTGTATACTGAAAACTGAAAACCAAGTAAAATGCCCGATCTTATTGCTCAAGGAACCGAACCTCAACAACGCTGGCGCCGAGCGCTGCCTGACGAACAGGAGGTTGTCTTGGGCCGGCTGGGCGGGAGCTGGGCCGTGCCCTGGGATCCCCATGTTTCACACCGTCACGCGCGGCTTTTTTGGAGCGGAGCACGCCTGGAGGTCACCCGATTGCCCAACGCCCGAAATCCCATCTTTCTGCTGGGCAAGGAGGTCGATCAATTCAGCATCCAGCCGGGCGATCATTTTGTCATCGGCCAGACCTCGTTCACTCTGGCCGATCAGCGGGTGAATATCACCGCCGACGCGCCGCAGCCCGTGCAGCAGCAATCCTTTAGCGCCCAATACCTGCGCCAGGTGCAGTTCCGCAATCCCGACTACCGCATTGAGGTCCTCAGCCGGCTGCCGGACGTGATTTCCGGCGCGGCCGGAGACGAGGAACTTGTGGTCCGCCTGGTGAGCATGTTGCTGGCCGGCGTTCCCCGCGCCGACGCCGCCGCAGTGGTTACAGTGGACAGCGGGCAGTTGTCGGCGGACAGTGGGCAGGGGGCGGCGGGCAGTGGGCAGGAGACTGACATGTTTAGCCCCGGCGCTTGCGCCGGGAGTCTTCCAGTTGAATACGACGAAGCACAATCGCCGAACGACTTGGATCAAGACCGTCCGCCGGTGCGAATTCTGCATTGGGACCAACGTCTGGTAATAGGCGGCGATTTTCAGCCCAGCCAGGGCTTGATCCTGGAATCGCTCCACCAGCGGCAAAGCGTGTTGCACGTATGGCGCGGGGCCGAAACCAACAATCCGGAATCGTTCACCGAAAGCGAAAACTATGACTGGGCATTTTGCACGCCGGTCGTGGGCAAGGCCTCTTCGGGCTGGGCGCTTTATGTGGCCGGACGTTTCAACGTCGAACGCATCGGCGTGCCCCGCTCGTCCGATCCCACCGATCTGCGCGAGGACGTGAAATTCACCGAACTGGTTGCCGCCATGCTCAGCTCTCTGCGCCAGATGCGGCTGCTGGAACACCGACATGCCACGCTCAGTCAATTTTTTTCGCCGGTGGTTCTGGAAACGCTGGCCGTCGAGGACCCGGAGGTCGTGCTGGCCCCCAGGGAAACCGAGGTCTCCGTGCTGTTTTGCGACTTGCGCGGCTTTTCCCGCGAGTCGGAACGCCATGCCGATCATCTGCTCGCCCTGTTGCAGCGGGTGAGCAAGGCCCTGGGCGTGATGACCCGCTATATCCGCGAGCAAGGCGGAGTAGTGGGCGATTTCCAGGGCGACGCCGCCATGGGTTTCTGGGGATGGCCCTTGCAACAAAAAGACGCCGTCCTGCGCACTTGCCGCGCAGCCTTGGCCATCCGCGCCGAATTCGAGGCCACGGCCGGGTTCCATGCCGGCATCGGCGTGGCCACGGGCATGGCGGTGGCCGGAAAAATCGGCACCGTCGATCAAGTAAAAGTGACCGTATTCGGGCCGGTGGTAAACCTCGCTTCGCGCCTGGAAAGCATGACCAAAATCCTCCGCGCACCGATCCTCCTGGACGAAACCACGGCACGAGCCGTGCGCAGGGAAGTTTCCCGCGACGTCGCCCGGGTAAGACGCCTGGCCGTGGTCAAACCATACGGGATGGATTCGTCCTTGGAAGTCAGCGAACTGCTGCCTCCGCTGGCGCAGTATCCCGTTTTAACCGATGATCACCTGGACTGTTACGAAATGGCGCTGGATAAATTTCTCTCGCGCAACTGGACGGCAGCCTTTGAATTGCTGCATCGCATTCCGGCCGAGGACGAGGTAAAGGATTTTCTCACCGTCTACATCGCCGAGCATAACCGCCGCGTGCCGCTTAATTGGGACGGCGTCATCCCGCTGGAAAGCAAGTGATTTAATTAAACATCCATTTAGCCCACTGTGAATACACGGCGGGTTTTTGGCAAATAAATGATGAGCAATAGCAGCAAACCTTCCGACAAACACGCTCCCCGGGCCCGGTCGGGAATCTTCTTCCCATCGTCGCCGCGGCTGGGTCTGCTGGCTGCGGCGGCATTAATAGTGGTAGCCGTTTTTCTCGCTTATCAGCAATCCATAAACGGCGGTTTCGTGCTCGACGACGACCTGTTAATCACCGAAAATCCCAACATCAAAGCACCCGATGGCCTGTACCGTTTTTGGTGCACTACCAAAGAGCAGGACTTCTGGCCGATGACTTATACCATGCTCTGGATCGAGTGGCGGCTTTGGGGCAGAAACCCGACCGGATTCCACGTCACCAGTTTGATATTACACATTGTCGAAACCCTGCTGATTTGGATTATCTTGCGGAAGCTGTCCATTCCCGGGGCGTTTTTGGCGGCCCTGATCTTCGCCGTCCACCCGGTGAATGTGGAGTCGGTGGCCTGGATTTCTGAACAGAAAAACACAATGACGATGCTGTTTTTTCTGTTGTCGATTTTGTGGTATCTGAAGGCTGTCATACATGCCGCCTTGCCTGCGGCAAGAGCGGGCGCGGCGACTGCGTCCCTTGCCCCGCGCCCTTCGCCCTTTTGGTACTGGCTGAGTCTGACCGCGTTCGCCTTGGCGATGCTGAGCAAGGGATCCGCGGCAGTCTTGCCCGTGCTGCTTTTGGGAATTGTCTGGTGGCTGCGCCCTTTGGGGACTGCCCCAATTTCCGTGACAACGAAAATAGGACCGTCGCCTTCCGTCCCAATTTCCGCTTCAACGAAAATGGAACTGTGGCCTTCCATCCGGCGAGATTTATTGTGGATCGCGCCTTTCTTCGCAATTGCCCTGTCCCTGGCCGGAGTGAACGTATGGTTCCAAACGCACGGCGGTGATTTAGTCTATCGGACCGCCGGTTTCACTGAACGCTCACTGGGGGCGGGGGCCGTGGTTTGGTTCTATCTTTACGAAGCGCTTATGCCCGTCGATCTGTACTTCATATACCCGATGTGGCACATTCAGACCGGCAATTGGGTGTGGTGGTTGCCGTTTTTCGCGGTATTGATCGTTACGGCCGTGCTTTGGTGGAACAGAAAAGGCTGGAGTCGCCCTTTTTTGTTCGCCTGGGGATTTTTCTGCGTATCGCTTGCTCCGGTGGCGGGCTTTGCGGACGTGGGCTTCATGCGTTACTCCCTGGTGGCCGACCGTTATCAACACATCGCGATAATCGGCCTGATAGCACTAGTGGCGTCTGGCTGGAGCTTATGGCACAGGCGGATTCGGAACGCAACACGCTGGATTGCGATTGCCGCCGCCTTGGCGGCGGTGGGAGCGCTCGCATTGCTGACCTGGCGGCAAAACGGCATCTATCGCACCGAGACTATTCTGTACCGCGCCACACTGGAAAAGAATCCGGACTGTTGGATGGTCCACAACAACCTGGGTTTTATGCTGGCCGTGGAAAGCGGTAATCAAGGAGCAATCGGTAATTCCAAAAAGGCCGCCAACCTTAATCAAGAAGCAATCGGTCATTTCCAAAAGGCCGCCGACCTCAAAAAAGAAGCAATCGAACATTTTCAGCAAGCCGTGGACCTTAACCCAAATTACCCCGACGCCCAAAACAATCTGGGCAACTTAATATTTAACGCAGGCCGAGTGAAGGAGGCGGAAGAGCATTTACGGCAAGCCTTGCGGGTAAAACCGAATTACCCTCAAGCATCCTACAATCTGGGAAACTTATTATTCAAAACCGACCGGCCGCGGGAAGCGATGGAACAGTTCCGGCAAGCCTTACAATATAAACCCGATTACTTAGAGGCCCGCCGCGAACTGGGCAACGTACTTCTCAATCTAGGCAGGCTACAAGAGGCAATCGAACAGTATCGGCAAGCCTTGGATATGGAGCCCGATAATCCTGATCTACACAACAACATTGGCGTTGCACTGTTCCAAATAAATCGGCTTCACGAGGCGATGGATCATTATCGGCAGGCCCTGCGCCTGAAACCGGATTTCGCCGATGGTTATTTAAATATGGCATTGGTCCATGCCCGTCTCCGTCAATCCTCCGAGGCGCTAGCCTCGGCTCGGAAGGCTTTGGCGATTGCCCGTTCCCAGGGGCAAACGGCGCTGGCCAAGAAAACCGAAGACTGGTTGAATTCCTATCGCGCCGGCCCGTCAGGCTCACCGAACATAACTCCGCCTTCAAAATAGGAATTGGGGAACTCTCATTGAGCCCCCGCTGAATACATCGGGGGCATTGGTCGCTCTTTATTCCACCTTGGAAATCGCGGCGACCAGAAGCACCACGGCCAGTGCGCTCACGGCCAGTATGGCCATTACGATAAAACTTGTTATCGCCGACACTTGCATCCATCTGAGCGTGCCGAAGATCAGGCCTACCGCCACCATAACCCACAACAGCGTACTCAATCCAAATTGCAGCGGCGGCGGGGAATGATGTGTTTCATCGTTCATCGCTCCCACTCCTTGAATCGCTCCACGGCCGCGAGCAGGTCGTGGCGGCGCTTTTCAAAAAACGCGAATACGGCGATAATAGCCGCGCCCAGCACTATGCCGCTGGCATACCAGATCCAAGTCTGTTCCAAATCCTCGGCGGCGTACCAGATCATGGTGACAATGTCGAGTATGAGGA
>JBEKGL010000169.1:0-7449 GCA_050012815.1 Thermoguttaceae bacterium | reverse complement strand
ATAAATCGCCAAGCGCCAGCCTGGCCCAGAGCGTGGTGATAAGGGCCCGGGAGCGAATCTTCACGCCGCGCCGGCCCAAATCCGCAAGTTGCTCGACCGCCCGGGATGCGTCGCTTTCGGCCGACAACGGCAATCGCGCGTTTATATCCTGCCTGTCCGTAAGAAGCATTTCATTGCCAGCGTGTTTGGCGAACAGGCGTTTTCGCCGTGGATTGTCCTTGGACCAGATCCAAAACGGCGCTTCCAGCCACTGGCCATCGGCCGCCAGGTCGGGCACCGGATGCGATGCGCTGCGAATGCGGTACAAGCGGCGATATTCCCGCACCGCCTCGTTGTACACGGCCGAAAATTTGTCCAACCGCACCAATAAATGGGCGACAAACCAATGAAACGACTCCAATTCGCACACCCGGCTTTGAGGAATCTCCAGCGTAGTCAGTCCCCACTGGGCTTCGATAAGATGCCTTGCCCGGGCAATACCCGCTCCCAGCCGGCCGGTTTCTTTCGATTGGCCGATGGCCAGGGGCCAGAATTTTTCCATCAAAGGATGCGGAATTAATTGGTTCAATTGTTTCCGCACGCGACGGCCGAACGAATCGAACAATGCCCGGTCTTCAACGCGGCGCTCCTCGTAAGGTATCGCCGGATCCGGCCGATCAAAGGCGACCTGCGCGGCCGATGGATTTTCCGCCGATCCGCCCGGCACGCGCAGTGAAGTCGAGGATATTGCATCGCTATCGACGATCAAATTCACCGCTATCGCGCGGTGTTGTTCGGCCAGGCGTCCGAGGGCGAAGTTTTTCAGCCACACGCCGGGATGAAAGATCTGCGGCTGATGGCCGCCCAGAAATATCAAGCCCGATGGACTATCGGGCATTGGGCCGACGTTGCAATAGGCGGCCGTCCAGCTTCGGGCGGCCTCCAGCAGTTCCAGCCGCGCTTGCCGGCGAATCACCGAGAGCTTTCGGCCTTGCACGTCGTAGTCCGACTGCGATTGCAGGGAAATATTCTCCCCAATCAGATCGGACACTCTGTTCCAGGCGGGGTGGACCACCGCGGAGTGATTTTCCCGCGGGGCATGAAGCCGTCGAAAATGTTTTTCACCGGTGCTCAAGGTCATACGACTTCTTTTAAACTTTCTTCCAACACCCGGCGATACACGGCTAGCCGAACTTCGGCCTGATCCAACGCACCGCCGAAGGACCGCTTTTCATCAAGGTAAATCATCGGCACCGCCGCCTCCACGATTTTCAGGCCCAACCGATACGCCTGTGCCCAGAGTTCCAAGGGCATGGCGTAACCGGTTTCGGTAAGCGACATTTTGGCCAGCGCCGAGGTGCGATATGCCTTGAATCCGCAAAAAGCGTCGCTGATGTTCAGACCCAAACGGCGATTGATTTCCCCGGTCATAATCGTGTTGAGGCGCTTGCGGTCCTCCGGCGGATCGCTGTCGCCGGGAAAACGGCGCAGGTACCGGCTGCCGGACACGATATCGGCCGAAAGGGAAAGCTCCACGAATCGCGGTATCAACTGCGGCTGGTGCTGGCCGTCGCAGTCGATTGTCACCAGCACGTCGTAACCATTTTGAATTGCAAACGCGAACGCGGAGCGCAGGGCCGCCCCATAGCCCAGGTTGCGCTGGTGGGCGATCAAATAAATGTCGTCCCGGGCGGCCAATATCTGCGAAGTGCCGTCGGTCGAGCCGTCGTCAACAACCAGCACTTCCTTGCTGTACGTCAGGGCCCCGGCCAATGCTCCCGACAAATTGGCCGCTTCGTTATACACCGGTAGTGCGGTTAAAGTTCTGTAATCCATACTGCAATTTTATGCGGAGAACAGGAAATTGGGAAGAAGTGTGAAAATCAGGCAGTAGACAGTGGGCAATGTACGATAAGGGGTGGGCAGTTTACTGCCCACTTACTGCCCACTTGCCAAAAACTAAAATATAATCAAACCGCTTGCAATTTCACACTGCCCACTATTACATCCACCGCAATGGATCGCGCTCGCGGCGGCTGGGCCAAATCTTTAATTGAGGGAATTGTTTTGATAGAACTTCGGCCAGACATTCCACGGCAAAGCGTTCGCTGGCGAAGTGGCCGGGCAAGAGGAGTGCAGTTTGAGTCGCCTCGGCCTCCAGACAGGTGTGAAAACGCGCCTCGCCGATGACCATCGAGTCGCAACCGATCGCTTGCGCGGCGGCCAGCAACTCATCTGCCGCTCCGCAGGCCGCGGCAACCGTGCGGATCGGCCGCTCCGGATCGCCGACCATTTGCATCCGATCGATGTGCAAAAATTGTTTCAATCGCTCGCCCAGTCGATTAAGCGCAAGCGGTTCTTCTAGCCATCCCCAACGGCCGGCGCCCAAAAATACGGGGACTGGCTCCGAACGCAGCGAGGTGCCTGTCCCCGTTTTCTCCAATGTTTTCAGCGGCTGTATGCCCCGCAAACCCAATCCCACGGCCAAGCGTTGATTAATTCCCTCTCGCGCCGAATCGAACGCCGTGTGCGGACTGTAAATCGAAATCCGCGCCGAGATCAAATCCCAAAGCAAACGCCCGGGCGTAGTATCGGCGGTCAATCGCCTTAGCGCCGTAAACGGCAGCGGATGATGCGCGACGATCAAATCCGCTTTATCATCGACGGCCTCCGCCGCGCTATCCGGCGTGACCGTCAAGCAAGTCATCACCTTTTTTGCCTCCCGCCCCCGATCGCCTACCAGCAATCCCACATTGTCCCACTCCTCGGCCAGATGCGCAGGAGCGAATTGCTCGAGAAAAACAGCGATGTCATTTATACTAATCATAAAAGTTTACCGCTCTATCGTTCGGCATATATAGCGACTCAAACTGAAAATGCGGATTTATTTTTCTCAAACTGAAAATGCGGATTTATTTTTCTCAAACTGAAAATGCGGATTTATTTTTCTCAAACTGAAAATGCGGATTTATTTTTCTCTAGCCCAGGCGTTTACGCCTGGGATTGGGGGAACTCCACAATCTCTTTCATGCAGCCCCTTTAGGGGCGGATTAAGACTGGACGAACCCCGTGAACGGGGTTGACATTACATTTTTATGGTAACGGTTTTCGGCCCCAGGCGTAAACGCCTAGGCTAGATAAAAAATTACTCGTTCCCAGCGCTCCGGCGTAGGAACGCACATCGAACTTATCGCAACACTTGCTGCCGGCACAAATCGGGCAGCATCTCAACGCTTTTCAAATGCCGGGCCTCGATTCCCTCGGCGGCCAATTGGGCCGATGCCTGCAAAAACTCCGTGTCGTCGTACAGGTTCAAAATCGCGGTTACGGCAAATCCTTTGCGGCGCAGCTCGCCCAGGGCCACGGCCGTATCGATGCTTAGCGAGGCCAACAGCGCCACCACCGTGGCGTCGCGGGGAATACGGCCGACGGTCTCGGCAATAAGTTGGGCAAAACTCAATCCGTCGGTCAGTTCCACCCGGGCGAGCGTTTCCAGGATTCGCATCAATTGATCCGCCCCGCGCCGGGTCTGGACGACCACCGGCTGGAGCCGGTCGCTCTTGTCCAACATGCCCGCGGCCCGCCGGGCGGCCTTGCGCGAGCGGATGTCGTAGTCCCAGCCTTCCTGGCGAATGCGGTCGGCCGCGTCGCGCCCGTTGGTGACCAGCCCGATCTGCTGATCCATTTCGTACACGGCGTTGGCCAGCGAGGCCGCCGCGCTTACACCCAACTCGGAACGGTAAGGTTCGTGATGCGGGTCGTACGCCCTCTGATGCAAATCCAGCAGGATGGTTGCCCCCACGATGCAGGACGGCTCGTAGATTTTACAATGGAGCTGGCCGGTCCGGGCGGTGGCCCGCCAGTGGACGCGATTCAATGGATCGCCGGCCTCGTACCTGCGCACGCCGGCGATCCGCGTGGGGTCTTCGTAAAGGCGGTGCAAAATGCGGACCTCGCCGATGGGCCGGCGCGAAGCCAATTCAAAACCCTCTAAAGGCACGACCTCCGGATACACCAGCAGAAAATGCGGCGCGGTCAGCACGCGATAGCGCCGGTGCAACCCGAACAAGTCGCCGGTCTCCACAATAAGCGGGCCGATCTGGTGGTATCCGCGGCGATTGCACTTCAACTGATAATAAATCGTACGCTTGCCGCGGCCGGTGAGCATGGCCAACTGGATGCGATTCCCCCGAACTTGCAGACTCGGCGGCTGGTAGATAAAGGCCCGGCGCGGCAACAAATCCTCGAACAGCACCCAGACCACCGGCAGCCAACCGGCGTTGTTTATCGTAATCACCACGGCCACGGTGTCGCCCACGTTGACCGAGTAGCGGTTGCACTCTCTAAGGGCGGAAAGGTTCCATATCCAGTACCGCGCCAGCCAGCGGCTGAGGAGCATGACGCCCAGCAGGGCATACATCGCATACGCCATCAGTCCCAGCCCGAAGGTCAGTGCAATAATCAATATCAGGACTACCCCGGCGAACCATTTCATGGGGAGGGGTTAACAGTTTTCAGTTATCGGTTGTCAGTTATCAGTTTTCAGTAAAAAGTACGTAGTGCTAAGTAAAGCGAAGAATTGGATAATTGGTTGTGGTTGTTGAATTTGAAATTTGCGATTTGAAATTTGAAATTATGCCGGCAAAATGCGCTCAAATATCAACACAAAGACCCTAACTGTTAATTCACAACGTTTCGGGTTCTCTTGTTTCCTTGGCCAGCAGCGGGATCGGGACTTGCTCGACGATCTGGGCCGCGACTGCCGCGGCGGTGAGTTTCCGCAGGCGGCTCTCCGGGCGGAGGATCAGGCGATGGGTCAGCACCGGGCCGGTCATTTGTTTCACGTCGTCGGGCCGCACGTAGTTACGTCCCGATACCGCGGCCAGGGCCTGGCCGGTGCGGAACAATGCCAGCGACGCCCGGGGACTGCCGCCCAAACTGAGGTCCTCGCAGTTTCGCGTACTTTGCACGATCTCGGTGATGTAGCGGCGGACCTTCGGATCGACGTGAATGTTGCGCACGGCCTGCTGGGCGGCCAGCAATTCCTCGGCGCTAACTACCCGTTCCAATCGATCCAGCGGATTGCCGTGCTCCAGGAGTTCGAGCATCTTCAGTTCTTCTTCCATGCTCGGATACCCCAGGCTGAAACGCACCAAAAATCGGTCCAACTGGGCCTCGGGCAACGGAAAGGTGCCTTCATGGTCGATTGGGTTCTGCGTGGCGATGATCCAGAAAGGCGGCTGCAATTCGTGGGTTATGCCGTCCACGGTAACGCGGCCCTCGGCCATGGCCTCTAGCAATGCGGACTGGGTCCGCGGCGTGGCGCGGTTGATCTCGTCGGCCAGCACGACCTGCGCGAAGATCGGCCCGGCGCGGAACTCGAACTCCGTCGTCTTCTGATTGAACACCGATACCCCGGTCACGTCCGTTGGCAGCAGGTCCGGCGTGCACTGGATTCGCTTGAACGAGCAGCCCACGCTCTGGGCCATTGCCCGGGCAAGCATGGTCTTGGCCACGCCCGGCACGTCCTCCAGCAGCACGTGCCCTCCGCAAAACCACGAAACCAACGACAGAACAATCTGCCGGCGCTTGCCGACGATGACTTTTTCCACGTTGGCGATGATCTTCTTTGCTGTTGTCGGTACGTCGCTCATACAAGGCCTCGATGTGGTATCAAGCCGCGATGTGGCGAGAAACGCAAGCCTAAGTCCCGGCCTTATAAAGTCTTACAAAAAAAGGGTGGCTGAGGGGACTTGAACCCCCGACATCCAGATCCACAATCTGGCACTCTAACCAACTGAGCTACAGCCACCGTGCTCCAATCGTATAGATGCTACTATAAAAGAATTGTTCATGCAATCGTCAACACATACACCGGCAATCTACAACCTTTAGCCTACTAAAATGCCGTTCTACATTCTTGAAACAAAAATAGCCGCCCTGGGTTAACAGAACGGCTGGTTGCCCGACCGGTTTCCCAGCGGGGCAGAGCCTGCGAATGTTTCTTCTTGTTACGGAAAGACTCGCAGACGGGGATCGGATACACTCTTTGTATTATTTTGATATAATCTACTCCTGTCAAGGTACCCGTTTCATACATTTTCTCTTTTTTCTAAAGAGGGGGTCAGAATGACAAAGGTGACTTTGGGTATGGATGTCGGTTCGTCTTCGCTCGGTTGGGCCTTGATTGCCGAAGAAGAGCAAAAAATACTTGCCGCAGGCGTTCGTGTGTTTCCAGAAGGCGTGGACCGGGATCAGCAAGGCGGAGAAAAATCAAAAAGCCAATCGCGCCGTGAAGCACGCGGAACGAGGCGACAGATTCAACGTCGGGCGCGAAGACGAAGACTAATAAGAAAAGCATTGATACAAGCCGGACTACTACCCAATAATTCCACGGAACTGGAAAATCTGCTTCATGCAAAAAAAGGAGAAAAGAAACCGAGTCCTTATGAACTGCGAGCCAAAGCACTTGAGAATAAACTAGAACTGCACGAACTTGGACGAGTGTTTCTTCATCTTGCGCAACGTCGCGGATATTCTTCCAACCGGAAGACAGACAAGGCCAAAGAGAGTAAAGGCATTCTAGCCGAGATGGACGAACTGGGCGAGAAGATCAAAAAAGCCGGATGCAATACTTTAGGCGGCTATTTTGCCAAGGAAGATGAAAAATACGATCGTTCTCAGGCCGGCGTCGAAAGACACATTCGCGGTCTGCATACAAAACGAGAAATGTATATCGACGAATTCGAGGCCATCTGGTCCGCTCAGCAAAAATACTATCCGCAGATTCTCACGGATGTTTTTAAATACGGCCGCAAGGGCAAGGGCAGTTTTCCCAAAGAGCCGAAACCACTGAAGAAAAGCAGCGATCCACTGACGGAATACGGCATTTACGGGATCTTGTTTTTCCAACGCAAAATGTATTGGCCGAAATCAGTGGTTGGCCGATGCGAACTGGAGCCGCGCGAAAAGCGTTGTCCGAGGGCCGCGAGAATTGCACAGCGTTTCCGCATGGTGCAGGAAGTTAATAATTTGATGCTGCTCAACCGTGTTACCCGCGAATATCGCAGCCTGAGTCAAATCGAACGCGAAACCCTACTGGGGCTTCTCTCTGAAAGGGAGAAGATGACTTTTGACGATATCAGAAAGAACAAGAAATTGGATATCGGAGACACGGTCCGGTTCAACTTTGAAAGCGGCGGACGCGATAAACTCGACGGACATAAAACCGACCATCTGATGGCGGGAAAAAAGGTCCTGGGCAAACGATGGAAAGAATTATCCGAGGATATTAAAGACGCGGTAGTCGATATACTTATCGAAGAAGACCAGGACGCCGACGCCATTCGACGATTGACCGGCAGCGAATGCAATCTGACTGAGGAAGAGGCGCAACGGGCCATATCCGCGCCCCTTCCGGAAAGTTATATGAGCTTTTCAAAAGCGGCAATGCGCAAACTCCTGCCTTTC
>JBEKGL010000168.1:0-7455 GCA_050012815.1 Thermoguttaceae bacterium | reverse complement strand
TGGTGGCCATGTCCGATGGGATACAGCCGTCGGCGGCGTGGATCACGTAAACCGCGTCCCATTCCAGGCCCTTGGCCGAGTGGATCGTGCTTAAGACCAGATAATCGTCGTCCAAACGGGGCTCCCCGGCCAGGTCTTGGGTCGATGACGGCGGATCGAGCGTCAGTTCCAACAGCATCCGCCGCCGGTTTTTGTAGCGCGAGGCGATCAGTTCCAATTGTTCCAAGTCGCGCAGCCGGGGTTGGACGTTGTCGTAATGTGTTTCTAAAAGCGGCGTATAGAATTTTCGGACCAGGCCGATTTGGCCGGGCAGATCTTCGCTGGGTTTTACCAATCTTTGCACGAGTCCGACCATACGAGGCCAAATTTTGGCGGCGGCGGCTGGCGGGCTCCAATCGGCCCAAACCTGGAAATTCCCGCCCGATTCCAATAGCATCCCGATTAGTTGCCGGGCCTTGCCCGGCCCGATGCCAGGTAAAAGCGGCAGCACTCGCCCGCCTGCCACCACGTCGCGCGGATTTTCGGCCAATCGCAAAAACGCCAGCAGGTCTTTCACATGGGCGGTCTCCATGAATTTCAGTCCGCCGTATTTGTGAAAAGGGATATCGCGCCGGGCCAGTTCGGCTTCGAGCAACATGCTGTGGTGCGACGCCCGGAACAGCACCGCCTGACGCCGCAGGTCCACCCCCGCCTCGCGATGCGTTAGTATCCGCCGGATCACGTATTCGGTCTGGTCGTCTTCATCCTCGCAGTTGACCAGCATGGGCGGCTCGCCCACGTCGCGGTCGGACCACAAATTTTTGGTAAAACGTTCCTTGGCCAGGCCGATGACGCGGTTGGTGGCCTTTAATATGGGCTGCGTGCTGCGGTAGTTTTGCTCGAGGGTGATGATTGTGGTCTTATCGTAGTGCTTGGGAAAGTCGAGGATGTTGCGGACCGTGGCCGCGCGAAAGGCGTAGATTGATTGCGCATCGTCGCCCACCACTGTCAGGTCCTTGCCCTTGGGCGAAAGCAGATAAATGATCTCGGCTTGCAGGGCGTTGGTGTCCTGGTATTCGTCGACCAGCACGCAATCGAACATTTTGCGAATCGCCTCGCCCGTATGCTGATCGGCCAGCAGCGCCTGCCAATAGAGCAGCAGGTCGTCGTAATCCATGATGCCGCCGGCTTCCTTGCGATCGATGTAAGCCTGGAAAAGCCGCTTTAACTCCTCCGACCATTGTTTGCACCAGGGGAACGTGGCCGTTAAAATCTTGTCGAGTTTTTGCCGTGCATTGACCGAGCGGCTGTAAATGGCCATGCAGGTGCCTTTTTTGGGAAACCGCTTGTCGGTCTTTGCCAGGTTCAACTCGGTCCGCACCACGTTCATCAAATCTTCCGAATCGGT
The DNA here is from genome assembly GCA_050012815.1 of Thermoguttaceae bacterium. Classification (GTDB taxonomy): domain Bacteria; phylum Planctomycetota; class Planctomycetia; order Pirellulales; family Thermoguttaceae; genus JBEKIK01. The sequence goes on along the minus strand of JBEKGL010000168.1, from coordinate 6,068 downwards.
GCGGTCGTGGACGGTGAATTCCGGCGGCAGGCCGATGGATTTTCCGTAGCGCCGCAACAAGCGGGTGGCAATGGCGTGAAAAGTGCCCCCCCAAACCCGGGAAATCTTAATTTCGGAAAGACTTTTGTCGGAAGCGGCCAGTTGCCTCAGCAGCGTATCGGCCCGGCGGAGCATTTCGGCGGCGGCCCGCCGCGTGAAAGTCAGCAGCAAGATTCGGCCGGGATCCCTGCCATTGGCGATCAGCCAAGCCACACGATGGACCAGAGTGGCTGTTTTGCCCGTGCCTGCGCCGGCCACGATCAAAAGCGGTCCGTCGCCGTGGGTGGCGGCTTCTCGCTGTTGCGGATTTAGCCGCGCCAGCAGAGTTTCGATTTTACTCGGTTGGACCATGAATTCCTCGAATTGACGAAATACGATTATAATTCGGTTTATTCATAGCCTTGAATTTCCAGGACAAAGTGCGGAACAATAGCCCGAAGCGCAAGCTAGGGCAATCCATTCGCAGTCACTCGCTTGCGCTTCGGGCTACTGTGAATTTATGAATAATCCGGTTTAATACAATTAGAATCCTCGCAATTCCGTGCTCACTCTTCGTGGCAATCCGTCCTTGGGAATCCGTTTCAGCACCCGGTACTCGATCCCGTGGGCTTCGCAATACTGTTTTTTTTCCGGCCGATCGCCATCTTCGTTCACCACGTAGATGTCCGGTTTGATGCGTTCGATCTCGGGTTCCGCGTCCAGCCAGCCCGTCCCGCTGGAGATCAAGGCTTGCTTGACAAAGCGAACGGATTGGACCATGTATCGCCGTTCTTGTTCGTCGTACAATGGATGTCCTTTGCCTTTCAGCAGTTCGATGTTCGCATCGTGGCCCACGACCGCATACAAGTCGCCCAGGGCGGAGGCTTCTTCAAAAAATCGCACGTGTCCCGAGTGGAACCAGTCATAACAACCCGTCACGATCACGCGTTTGCGCGGCGATGTTTCCGCGGTGTCGGCCGGCTCTTGGGGAAAGCCCGCCAGGTCAGCATCCCGGAGCACGCGATCTTCCAATCCCCGCGACCGGCAATAATCCCGCCTGGCCGGGGTGTCGCCGGCTTCATCGACCGCCCAGATCGCGGGCCGGGGTCCGTCGCACTGCGGCAGAACATCGCTCCGGACCGTGCCGGTACAAAGCGTAACGCCGTGGACATAGCGCAGCGATTCCAGGATATACATCCGTTCCGCCTCGGAAAATTGTGGCGTCTTACCCTCCAGTTGTCTCACTACTTCATCAGACCAGAGCAGAACCCGAAGCGGTCCCAGTCTTGCGGCCTCTTGCAAGAACCGCACCTGGGGTGATTTTATATCATCGAAACTGCCGCTGACAACAACGTTCCTCACCTTACCAATCCGTCCTACATTAGATGTACAGTACAACTTTCATCGGGCAATGCGGACATTGATCCGCAGCGCGCCCGCAACGGGCTTTTCCGAAACTACATATATATACCCTCCGCCGCAACCCGAATACATCGCGCCCGCATATTTCGCCTGATAATAATGCAGCAGACCCGGCAGGTCGATGCTGATCGTAGGGTGCCTGACCGTGTGCGGCAGAATTGCTTCCCAGCACTTCATGCAATCGTTCATCGATGCGCCCAATGCCTTCAGGTCTCGCTCGATGATGCCCCGGTAACAATCCTTGCCCGACCGCCCCAGGCGCCGAATCCACTGAGGATCAAGGTTTTTTATTCCCAGCGGGTTGTACCCATCCGGGCGCGGCTCGACCGGAACCACGTGTATTACTTCATTCAGCCAATTGGCGACCGCCGGATCGTTGTTCGACTCGATGTGCTGTGGGAAGATTCCGCCCTCATGTTCTATGTCATAATCCAAGCGATTCACGCCGGGGTAGATCATCCCGATCATGTCCTGGGACCCGGAGGGTTCCGCTTTGTCCCGGTTCTCCGCGGCGTACAACTCCCTGACCAACTCGGCCGGATCCCGGTCGGGCAAACGGCCGTTCCACATCTTTAAAGCCACGTAACGCGTGCCGGTCGCCATGCCGGAGCGGTCCATAAAGCGAAACCGCGGCTCCAGGGTCACCACCACCATCGAACCGGGCGGATCGGGATTGTGTTTGGAAACAAACGGCTGATCGATCCAACCGCCGGCAAACGCCATGCGATACGGAACCGCGCCAATATATTCTGTGATATCAAGAACGGCTGAATTAGACATTCTATGTATTGTGGAGAACCAAGAAAAACAGATTTTGTTGGGGTGGAAGTTGAACTGCCACCCCAACACTAGTATATCAGTAAAAATAACGGGAACCGCATTATCTCGGGAGTTTGGCCGAAAATCAATGGGCAAATGCCCTTTTGCCTAAACCAGCATTTGCATAAAAAGCGGCGTTAGAGTATATTTTTGGTGATAATTCCCGGATAAAAATCGAGGATTTTCCCTCTCTCTAAACCGCGAAATTCCGCCATGGAACTTTTTTCCGCGATATTGACGTTATTTTTAATAATAGACCCAATTGGCAACGTGCCGCTGTTCATGAATCAAATAAAAGACCTGGACGAGCGGCGCAGGTCTTGGGTGGTGGCTCGGGAAAACGTATTTGCACTCCTGATTTTGTGCTTCTTTTTGTTCTTCGGACCGATGTTGACCTCGCTGTTGCACGTCGGCCGGCCGGCTTTGTACATTTCCGGCGGCGTGCTGTTGTTCATCATTGCGTTGGGCATGATCTTTCCCGGCCTGTTCCACCTCAACGCCGGCCCGGACGACATCGCCGGCGGCGAGCCTTTCATCGTTCCCTTGGCCACTCCGTTCGTGGCCGGGCCTTCCAGCATGGCCACGATTATGCTATTCACTTCCGGGCATCCGGAACGGATTTGGCAATGGTTTCTCGCCCTGCTGATTGCCTGGAGCTTTTCCACGATTATCCTTATGCTCTCGTCGGTCCTAAGCCGTTTGCTCGGACGCCGCGGACTGCAAGCCTGCGAACGGCTGATGGGCATGATTCTCACGATCCTAGCAGTGCAAATGTTCCTCAACGGACTGAAAGAATTCACGCGGGAGCAACCAAATCAAGATACAATCACCGTATCGCGGGCGGACAAATTCATGGGTTGCATCCCCTGGGCTTATGCGATCCCTATATCCACATCTCGAGATTATTTCCCTAACCATGATTTAGACGGATTGTCATTTTGCGCCCAATATGTTAAATAAACTACGAAATCCATACCGGAGCCATAACCGTGTCCGACGCATCCCCAACCTCTCAATCTCAGTCCAGTCCCCGTTGGCAGCCCCTTAGCGCCATCGACCGCCGCGTACTGGGAGTATTGGCCGAAAAGGCCAAAACCACGCCCGACATCTATCCCATGTCGCTTAACGCCATCTCAACCGGCTGCAACCAGAAGAGCAACCGCGATCCGGTCATGCAACTCGAGCCGGCCGACGTGGAGGAATCGCTCGACCGGCTGCGCGAACTCGGAGCGGTGGGAATGGTCGAAGGCTACGGCCGGGTGGCCAAATTCCGCCATTATCTCTACGAATGGCTGGGCGTGGAAAAAGTGGAACTCTCTGTAATGACCGAACTGTTGCTACGCGGCGATCAGACCGTGGGCGAGCTCCGCGGCCGGGCCTCGCGCATGGATCCGATTCCGGACCTGGCGGCCCTGAAGACTATCCTCGATACGCTAAAATCCAAGGGATTGCTCATCTCACTTTCGCCCGAAGGACGCGGCCATGCGGTATCGCACGCATTGTATAAGCCCCGCGAACTGGAGGCCTTGAAAATAAAGTATTCCAGCGCAGCCGCGCCGAAAGTCGCCTATCGCGACGAATATGCCGATGATGCCCCAAGCGCGCCGCCGAGAGTATCGGCTGTAGCAGTGCCTGGAGGAGTAATCCTTTCGGCTGATAGTACCGGTAATCTTATCGCGGCTATGCAACGCGATATCGAATCGCTCCGCACACAACTGACCCAAGTTCGCGCGGAATTGGAAACACTCGCCTCGGACCAACATCGTCTGGCCGATGAACTCCGAAACCTTAAAGATTCCCTGGGTGGATGATATATATCGGTACTAAATGTGAAATATTCCTGGAGTTGTAATTATGTCACACTCAAAGTTTAGCCCCGGAGTTTGCTCCAGATGCCTGGTTTTCCTGATTTTTTTCCAGGCGATTACGCAATTGCCGGCCCCATCCCTTGCCCAGGAAGGCGACGTGCGCCGGGTGCACGACCCTCATATCATCAAGGAAGCGGATTCGTACTATATCTTTTGCACCGGCTTCGGCATTCCCATCAGACAATCTTCCGACTTGATAAATTGGAAAAAGGCGGGCAAGGTTTTCGATAAAGTGCCCGCCTGGGCGAAAGAAGAAATTCCTCGCGCGTGGTCTCTTTGGGCGCCGGACATTTTGTTCTTTAACGGGAAATATCATCTTTATTATTCGGTATCCACCTTCGGAAAAAACCGTTCTTGCATTGGGCTGGTGACCAACACTACGCTCGATCCGCAAAGCAAGGACTACAAATGGGACGATCAGGGAAAGGTGGTCGAATCAACCAACAACGACGACTTCAACGCCATCGACGCCAACCCGGTCATGGACGACAAAAATAATCCGTGGTTGTGCTTCGGATCATTCTGGGGCGGCATCAAAATGCGCCGCTTGGATATCAACACCGGCAAGACATCGGCCGACGATACCAAATTGTACTCCCTTGCCTCCCGTCCCGAGCCAAAGGCAATAGAGGGGGCCTATATCTTTCGCAAGGGCGACTATTACTATCTTTTTGTCTCATTCGACTTTTGCTGCAAAGGTGTGAAAAGCAACTACAATATCAGGGTGGGCCGCTCCAAACAGATCACCGGCCCATACGTGGATAAAAGCGGCACGCCGATGCTCGAAGGCGGTGGAACGCTCGTCTTGGAAGGCGCTGGCCGGTATATTGGACCGGGACACAACTCGATCCTCCACGACGGCGACAAGGATTGGCTCGTCTACCATTTCTACGACGGCGAAAACAGGGGAATCGCCACCCTCCAAATCCGCCCGCTAACATGGACCGAAGACGGCTGGCCAATTCCCGGCGAACCATTGAAAAATCCGGCGCCTCCGCAAGAAAAATAAAAAAATACCTTTATCTTTTATAAGAAATGGTTATAATATAAATAGATGGGTGGTTCCATTCCCCTCAAACATCTCTTTTCTAAGGAGGGCGGACCATGAAAGAGCAAACTCGCGAAGATCCGAAAATCCTGGCTGCCGCGGAACGGCAAATGCAGGCCTGGGCATTGAACAAGGAAATCGCCGACCGGTCTGTTAGTCGAACGTTCCACCAGGCGCATTGCCCGCAAAAAAAGTGCTTCTTGACCATTTCCCGGGAGGCCGGCGCAGGCGGAAGCGAAATCGCCGCTATCGTCGGCAAACGCCTGGGCTGGGAAGTACTCGATAAAAACCTCCTGGATAAAGTGGCCGAGCGTTTCAATATCGACCGCTCAATGCTCAATCTGGTCGATGAAACCCGCAGCAACTGGGTCTACGACGTGCTAGGCACGTGGATGGACAGCAAGGTCATTCCCCATGAAACCTACGTTTCGCAATTAAGCCGCGTCATCCTGGCCGCCGCCCGGCAAGCGAACTTTATTATCGTGGGACGAGGGGCCAGATTCATTTTACCCCGCGAAAAGGTGTTGGCCATACGGCTGGTTGCATCAGAAGCCTTTCGCCTAAAGCGGATCATGCAATCCAACAAGCTTTCCGAGGCGGATGCCCGACGGCACATGCACGAAGTCGATCAAGGTCGCCGCGAGTTTGTGCACAGGTTCTTCCACCACAACATAACCGACCCGCATCTTTACGATCTGGTAATCAACACCGAAGGCCTGGGCATCGAATGCGCGGCCGAGGAAATCATCGCGGCCGCGCGCCTTGAACAGCCGGCGACAGTTTTAAAATAAATGCCTTTCGCGATTCATATTTATTGGGTATCAGAAAAAAATGTAGCATTAAAAGTCAGAGCCGGGGCGTGTCGCCCCGGTAATTCCGGACCGACACGGTCC
>JBEKGL010000167.1:0-7484 GCA_050012815.1 Thermoguttaceae bacterium | reverse complement strand
CAAGGTTGCCGGTACTGCCCCCGGACACACCGAATTGTGGGGTGGAAAAATCGGTTTCGCCCGCTAATGGCATGCGCAGTTCCACCGACCAACAACGATCCAGAAATGTCTTTTCCAAGCCGAAGGTATAGCGATCGACGGAAAAGCTGCGATCGGTCAGCATAAATGGATCTATACCTGATTCCATGTGCAAGGCGTTTTCAAAATGGTTATATAGGAAAAAAACCCGGTCTTGGGGCAAGGCATTGTCGTCTTCCGCGACTTTCTCGCGCCGGCTGGCCCCAGCCAATGGAAGATCGGCTATGGCCCTGGACGTACGCAAGCCGCCGCCCATGTTGTTAAAAAAGTCGCCGAACATGTTGGGCGTGCCAGCCAGGCGTTCGGCCGGAGGCGCGTTGCCACCATACATGGAAGCCAGCAGGTTGGGAGACGGTTGCTCTCCGGCGGGACGTGACGGCTCTTCGGCAGGATGTGATGGCTCTTCAGCAGGGCGGCGCACTGGGGGTTTTGGGGGCGGGGTTTTAGGTTTGACCGAGGACTTAGGACTGGTCGTTGGCCCCGGAGTTGTTGTGGGCGCCTTTGTATCGGGTGCTACCTGGGCAATGGAGTCATCCGGATCCGGCGAGATCGCGGCAGCCAGCGTGACACTTATATCACGAACCGATGCTTCATCGGCCCTGGCAACGCCGGCCAATCCCAGTAAAATCACTACCGCAATTAACCCACATACGGGCCGAAACTGGCTAGACCACAAGCGCATGATGTTTCCCCCCTATCAATCGATTGATACATCGGCCCCGATTCTACTACTACATCTCTTTTTATCGACGCGACAACTTTGCGGACTTTAGGAGTTGTAAGTGATTTGCCGCCTATACCCCGCTCTCGCTAAGAGCCTAAATTAATGTGAAAGTTGTCACCGGACCGGTCATAAGGCGAGGCGTAAAACAAAAAAACCGGCTTGCGCCGGTTTCTTTTTCGCGTCGACCTCGGTCGGCCGCTTCAAAAATTATTTACCCGGGAGGGGATTGGCGGCCGCATCAACCGTGGATTCGGTCACGGTGCTCGTAGCGGCTTCATGGAATAGATCCCAGTAGCCGTTGGTCGGCTTAAACGTGTAGGTGCCGTCCGTAAGGCTGTAACGGGTCCGGCCTGCACCTCCGCCGCGGTCAAACTCGATGACCGACGACTGATTGATCTGGGCGCTGTAACCAGCCTGCAGCGATTGCACCGCTCCGCCGTTGAGCGTGTACTTCAAGGTTACCTGATTTTTAGCAGGATTAACCAATTGGATATCCGCCGCCGGAGTTGGATTTGAGTCATCACTGTAGCAGTCCCCGATAACAACTGGCGCCGGATGGGGGGGATACCAAGGGCCAGGGTGCGGACCAGGGTGTGGACCGGGATGCGGTCCGGGATGCGGACCAGGGAGCCACCAAGGGGTTGGGTACCCGGGTATCCAAGGACCGGCTTGAGCGGCACTAACAACACAGGTCAGCAAGACAGTTGCCAACGATACAAAAACCAGTTTTTGTGCGAGAGTTTTCATGACTTGTCTCCTTTTAAGAATTGGGGGGGTTAATGGTTAGGAATCGCACTCTCCATCTTCTAATACAGACCACCGGCGAGTTGTGACAAGATAACAGCGGAATTTATTGACTTTTACCTTGTAAATGAGCTGTGGGGCAGGTTGCCAACCTGCCTTTCCTGGGCAGATTAGCAATCTGCCCCACGACCTAGTGACCCATTCACTATGCAAAGGTCAATAATGGCCGAAAAAAAACTCCCGGCAGGGGCCTGTATAGACATCCTGCCGGGAGTGAAGATTCGCATCGCTTTGGATCAATCGTCTCGCCACCTCATCCGTGGCCGTGAACCTCCCAGATCAGGGTTTCTATTTCTTTTTGCCGCCGTGATTCCCACTGTCAGAGCACCCTCCAAGCCACACCCAGAGTCCAGTTTCGGGATCCAGAACCCATTTGGTCCAAATGCACCACCGACCATCGGGGAGGTTTGAATTGGGTGTGGGCTGGTGATTCCGCATATATTCTTGCATGAGCAGAATAAATATGTCCTCAAACGGGAGGTCTTGGTTCGTAGCACCAAGGCCACCGCCAGGGGGTGGATCGTTGGGATTGGTGGGCTGGGGTGGATCGGTTGGGTCTGTGGGCGGATCTATTGGGTCTGTGGTCGGATCGCCATTGCCACCGCCACCCTCGCCAGTGGAGCCTTGAGGTCCCCAGCTATCGCCGAGACCATCTCCTGGGTCACCAGGAGATTGATCATTCAACACATACGTACACACTCCTCCGCCCTGTCCCATTCCAGCTCCTGCTGCGAGAATGACTGAACGGTTGGCGTTCCAATAAATCGGCACACGGTTTATGGGCAGCTCGGTAAGAACCTGGGAACCGATCGGGTGTGTCCGGTTTGGCATAATCGCCATAGGTTTTGTTCCAGCCGATGAATTATGGTTCAGGGCAGAAATGATCAGGTTCGTCTTGGGCGGTACTTTGTTCAACGCTATCGGTGCGGCACTGCCCAGGACACCTGAAGAGGTAGTCCCAGACAATGTAAGAGAACCCGGGATGGGCTTTATGAGATTCACCTTACCAGACTGATTAGCAATGATCTTCCGGCTATCGAACTTTGGCTTAATTGAGATGATCTTAACTGCTGTTTTCGTCGGCAGATCATTACTGAATGTACTAGCTTTCTGAAATCCATTGGCGGCCGAATTGTGACCATAATCGCCCATAAATGTATGGGAATTAGCCGTGTTCATCGATCCTCCTGATGAGTAATTGGACGATCGAGTTGCAGATGTCTGGGCATGAGTTGCGACGCTCGGCGAATGGTCGCTGCCTAGCGCCAATTTGGCTTCGCAGGCCATGATAATCACCGCGGTCAAAAAACCGCAAAACACTTTGTTCAAGACTAACTTTTTCATGACTTGTCTCCTTTTAGAAATTGGAGGGTTAATGGTTAGAAATCGCACTCTTTGCCTTCTAGTACAGACTACGGGTGAGTTGTGACGAGAAATCCAGCGGTGAAAGTACAAATTGCCAGGCAAAACAAAAGAAACCGGCTTGCGCCGGTTTCTTTTTCGCGTCGACCTCGGTCGGCCGCTTCAAAAATCATTTGCCCGGGAGGGGATTGGCGGCCAAATCAGCCGTGGATTCGGCCACTGTGTTCGTATCGGATTCACGGAATATACCCCAGTATCCGCCGCTGGTCGGCTGAAACTTGTAGGTACCGTCCGTCAGGCTGTAACGGGTCCGGCCCGCACCTCCGCCGCGGTCAAACTCGATGACCGACGCCTGATTGATCTGGGCGCTCTCACCAGCCTGCAGCAATTGCACTGCTCCGCCATTGAGCGTGTACTTCAAGGTTACCTGATTTTTAGCAGGATTGACCAGTTGGATATACGCCGCCGGGACCGGGTTCGAGACGTCCTCACAGTAAGAAGCGCCAACAATGTACGGCCTCGGGTGGTAAATAACCACAGGAGGATACCACGGTCCGGGATGCGGCCAGGGGTGCGGTCCGGGATGCGGCCAGGGGTGCGGCCAGGGGTGCGGACCGGGGCCTGGACCGGGACCTGGGCCTGGACCTGGGCCTGGACCTGGCCAGGCCTGTGCGGCGCCAACAACACAGGTCATTAGGGCAATTGCCAACAATCCAATCACCAGTTTCTGTGCGAGAGTTTTCATGACTTGTCTCCTTTTAGGAATGGGGGGGGTTAATGGTTAGGAATCGCACTCTCCATCTTCTAATACAGACCACCGGCGAATTGTGACAAGAAATCCAGCGGATTACACGGCAACACCGACTGCAAACACCCTTTCGATCAGGGCATAATTGCATAATACAATCGGTGGAAATAGAATAGCGAAATCCAGGAAGAGGAATTGAGGAGAAATAGTGACCGGGTGGCTCGGACGGCATTTATGAACGATTCCAAACCTACGGCCCTTTTGAATGTGGCGCACTCGCGCCGCCCGACAAGCCGGCTCGATACGAATTCAGCCAATCTTCTATCTGCTTGGCTCTGACCGTGTCGTTCTTGGATCGGGCAATGTCCAATGCCTTTTGTGCGGTCGCGATGGCCTCGGAGGATTGATGCGTCTTAACGTAGGCCAACGCCAAATTATTATAGGCTTTGAAGTATTCAGGCTCGAGTCGCAGCGCCTCCTTGAAGTGTTCGATCGCCTCCTGCATTCGGCCCGCTTGAACCAGCGCGCTGCCCAGGCTGTTATGAGCCAGTGGATAGTCCGGCTTATAGTGCAAGGCTTGTTCGTAATGCTCCATGCCCTTTTCGAGGCGGCCCAGTTTGACCAGCACATTTCCCAAGTTATGGTGTGCGTCGTGCGAGTCCGGTTTAAGCCGCAGGGCCTGCTCGAGGTTCGCTTCCGCTTCTTCGGTTCGACCCGCATTAAACAGCATTTCGCCCAAGTTGTCGTACACCATCCAGCAGTCTTGATTTTTCATAAGTGTTGCCTGGTACAGCGTTATGGCGTCGCGATAAATTCCGTTTTGCCGCCAGGCCAGGAACATAATGATCCCCACGGCTGCTATTGCGACGACATCGGCCGTTACATGCGTTAATCCCCTCGACTTCCGGCGCCAAGATATCCAACCCGCCCCAACCAGGGCAACCACGCCTATCAGGGCAATGTGTTGGTAATGGTCTGCCACGAGTGAGAATTTCATGAAACCCACGTCCGTAAAGCCCATCACGGGCACAAGCGCAATGCAGAAAAATATCCAGGCAAATAAGCACGATCTGCTCCATCCCTTCCTATAATGCCACAGCGCCGCTGTAACAACTATCACGCCAAAAAGCGGCAGCCACCACAATGGATTTCCAACTTTGACGTTCCATTGCGGATAGATGAAGGCCAGGTCGATCGGCAAAATCGCCTTGTATAGGTAGAACCACACAACTCCGCCCGCCCCCAGCAAACGTTCCACAAAATCGGCGTTCCGGATCGCTGTATCCGCGCTGCGCATTTGGAACCACACATTCACTACGGTCAGTGCAGCGGCAACCGCAAAGAATGGAGCAGTTCGCAGCAAGTCTCGCCTGAAATAAGGGGATAGTCCCATTTTCGTTGAAACGAGAATAGGGACAGTCCCTTGCGGGCGAGGCCACCGAACGATCACCAGAAGCAGCACCGGCAGGACCGCCGCCGATCCTTTGCTGAGCATGGCCAATACAAAGGCCGCCAGGCTCAGCCAATAGAAGAGGGGCCAGGGGCTAGGGGCCATGGGCCAGGGGCTGGTTACTCGTTCCCACGGTCCTCCGTGGGAACGTGCAGGCGTCGTGCCCACGCCTGCCCTGGGCATATCGGACTTTAAATACCACAAAATCGACAACAGCAAAAACAACATCGCCAGCACGTTTTTCCGCTGCGCGATCCAAGCAACCGATTCCACGTTCACCGGATGCACGGCAAAGAGCATGGCCGCCAAAAAGGCCCCGGGAATGGATAACTTCCTCAAAATAATCCAAATCAGCAATGATTCAACGATATGTAAAACACCATTGGTCAAGTGATACCCGGTCGTGTTCCTGCCCCACAGACGCTGCTCGATCCAAAACATGGTATTGGTCATTGGCCAGTAGTCCACCGCCTTTGTGCTGGACCATATTAAATGTAGTCCTTGGGGACTTGTAATAATCTTGTTACTTACCAAAAGCCCTTCATCATCAAGAAGGAATCCCCCGCTCAGTGAGGGGAAATATACTATCGAAACGGCCAGGACAATTAAAGATACCCCTATCAACGAGCGAGGAGATATCCTCAATAGGCCAAGACTTTTAGACCCGGCTTTCGACCGGGCTGGGCGAGTTTTTTTATAAGTGGATTTCTTACGATTAACCATAAACGCTCAACCATTACCCCTAATCTGTTTATTTTAAACAATTGTTACATATTCCGCTCACTTTGCCATTGACCATAACCCCAGGGGATCTATAAAATCCGCCCTCGTTTGTACATAATACCTCGGCAAAGTTCCCCCAAGACCTATCTTCTCAACAGGATATTTTGCCTAATTCGCAAACTTTACAAAAAACGAATAATCAATCGGATGCTGTAATTCGATCCTATATATTATAAAGAGATGTAACCGACTCGTCGCATTTCAAGATATTCCTCATGGATGAGGACGCCTGTTACGGGCGGATGACATGGAGGTCGCGGTCCGAACGGATTTCTTCTCGCCCTTTTGTAAAGGACACTTATTTTATGCGTATTTCCAGTTCACAATGCGCTTTAGTCCTCTTATTGACGATCAGCATTTCAGGTTGCTACAGCGGCGGCAAATGGTCTATGCCCAACCTGGCGTTTTGGAAGAGCAGCCCATTTAGTTCTTCTAATCCCTCAACTTCGACCGCCGGCACATATCCGCCCGCGGCCGGCAGCCCGGTAAAACCTTCCGCGCTGGCGGCTAATAATTCATCCGGCGCTTTGACCACTGCGCCTCCTTATCAAAGCACTTTAACGCCCGGCACTGTAACGCCCGCAATGCCCGGCGCCGTATCGCAATATCCTTATCCTTCGACCACGACATCCCCTGCCGCCGCGGCCGGCTCGCCGGCATATACCGCCAGCGCGACGAATTCCGTCACTGCCAACACTTACATGGCCCCGCAGCAAGGTCCTTATGGGTCAACCGGAACTACTCCCACGAACCCGAGCAATTCAATAAACACTTATCCAGCCACGGCTTCGTATAATAGTTACCCCAATAATAGTTATTCCAATCCGGTTCGCCCGCAGATTTCATCGAGTACGAATCTGTCTGCTCCGGCTAATGACCGCTACAGTTCCGCAAGCGGCGATCGATACGGCAGTTCCAGCGATCGATACGGCAGCATTCCGGACCGGAATACCAGCGCCGATCGATATGGTTCGAGCAGCGATCGTTACCCCAACACCCCTGATCGGTATGCTCCGGCCGGTAGTGCTCCGACCGGCGGCGCTTCGACTTTGCCCGCCGCCGGTACAAGCTACGGCAACAACGTTCAGGGCATTGCACCTCCCGCAAGTTACAACCGCACAACCGCCCCTGCCTCGACGCAGGCATCCATAAGCGACAATCGCTACGGCGATACCCGCTCCGGCGACAGCTCGCCCTACGCTCCTAGCGCTTCCAGCACATCCAACGCCTCGACGGCATACGGCAGCAGCACTCCAGCCGACCGTTACGCCCCCGCGAGCGATCCGGCCGCTGCCGGCCGTTATACTTCTCCAAGCACTTCGCCGGACGGTTCCAATCCGTTAAACTCAAACAGCGGCGGATATGGCGGTAACCCCGGCTACTCGCCCGGTAATTCCGGTGCCGCGCCCACAGGCGCCATCAGCCCTTATACTCCACCCAGCACGTCGGCGCCCGCGGGAACCACGAACGATGCCGGCGCCTATCGTCCGGGAAGCGTGACCACGTACACTCCGCGAAAATCAGGCCCGTCGTCC
>JBEKGL010000166.1:0-7506 GCA_050012815.1 Thermoguttaceae bacterium | reverse complement strand
GCGCCGCCGTTGGCAAAAAGGGTTCCGCCGCCGACGGGAATTCCGCCGCCGGTGGGCATAACGACAGGCGTGAGGCTCAGGCCAAACTTATCCGCTAGTATAGTGGTATTCATGACCCCATTCCCGGCGAACCCGCCAGTGGCACCCTGAGAGATAGCGTTTGTGAGAGCAGTATCGAATAACGGGTTTCCCGACAAGTTATAGCGGAAATACCCGGTATCCAGGGTGCTATCGCCAAACACGACGAACTGATTGAACCCCGCCGCGCGGGCCGCGCCGGGCGTGCTTAGGGCGGTGATTGCAAGCAATGCAACCATAAGAGCAAATTGTTGCATTTTGGGCATTGCGATAGTCCCCAATGATAGGCGTGGAAATGGTTAAGGTTAAGGTAGAAGCCAGCCTGCTGTAAAAGGCCCATCGTCCATGCCCCTAAGACTCACTGCAAAACAGGTTCCAAGATGAGCTTCGTAACTCGCGCGCGGCGCTTGTCTGGGGACTGTCCCAATTAGTGTTTAATCTTCTCGCGCGGAAGTCGCTAGCACGAAACGGTCTTTTGGCCATTTCGCGTCAACTCTGGGATGTCAGACCGGCCGACGGTCGGGTGCGAGAGGGCTGCGGAGACTCCGCAGATACCTGACCCCGCACTGTTAACGTCCCGAGGGCCAAAAACCGTTTGGTATTCGTACCCTATCGGGAAGCTGGCAGGAAAAGTTAACCAAAGTTCGCCAGTTGACGCTATTTTGTCTATTTCTTACCATAGACAATCAGGGGTCAGGCTTTAATTATTTCTACAGCAAGACTTCCGTCGTTCACCCGTTGGGGATGGAGGTATAGAATTTGGGGGGCAAAAAGGGATCAGAGCTATTTTTCGGCAGGTGAGCGATGCTGCAACAGGCAATTCATCCCGAAAATAATTCGGCCTCCCAATGAAGACGATCATCCCTTAGCGCGGCCTTACGGCCGCAACCAAAGCGCGACCGACCAACCTTCGGTTGGTGCCCGTCGCGGCTTTACATATTAAACAAACTACTGTACTTGATGCGCACAAAATGCGATCAAACCTCAAACTAAGACTCTATAACCTCAATTTCCTTGACTTTTAACACAGTCGCTATCCTGGAAAGTCGATTTTTTCCTCCTCGACCGCTTTTCGCAATTTGCTCAGCGCCCGGGCTTCGATCTGGCGGATACGTTCCTTGGTCACGCCCAATTCGACGCCGACTTTTTTGAGCGTGAGCGGTTCTTCTCCGCGTTTCAGGCCGAAGCGGCGGACGATGATCTTCTGTTCGCGCTCGTCCAGGCAACTGAGGATTTTTTCGATTTGGGTCTCGCGCTGCATCTGGCTGGATTCGATCTCCACCTGGTCGGTGCGTTCATCCTCGGCCGTGGCGAACATCTCCGCCTGGCTGCTGCGGAAGCGGTCGTGATAGCGGTGTTCGTTGGGAATGGTGCGGGCGAAGTTTTTCATGATCGCCCAACTGGCGTATGTGCTGAATTTGTTGCCCCGGGCGTAATCGAACTTCTCCACGGCCCGCATCAGCGACATGTTGCCGTCGCTGACCAGCTCGAAGAAATTTTCCGCCTGGCCGACGTGCCGCTTGGCAATCGACACCACCAGTCGCAAATTCGCGCGGACGATCTGGTTTTTAGTGGCCACGGCCTCGTCGTATATGCGTTCGATGTGTTCCATCAGGGTGCTCTTTGGACGTTCCGCATCGAGTTTCGCCCGCAGTTTGGCGGCTTTATACTTGAGGTAGTTCATTTTGCGGAACAAATGGGCCTCTTGCCGGCGGCTTAGAAGCGGCACTTCGTACAAACTGGCCAGATACGGGGGCAAACCGCTGGGCAAGCGGGGCTTCTTTGCCGGCTGTTCGCCGGGCGGCACAGGCCCCAAAACCCGCTGCTCGATTTTTTGCGATTTGATCCGCACGAACATCGGATTGGTAATGCAGTCCAAAGGCAGTTCCATGATCCGCCCGGCCCGCATCTCGGCGATGATGCGGTAGATGCTGGTCCGGGTGCGGGAGAATCGCCTGGCCAATTCATCCACCGATTCGCCGCGGTGATAATGCTGGTAGATTTTCCGTTTCGTTTCCATGCCCAAGGGGCCGTGATTTTCCGGGAATATCGCCAGGTCGGGATGATCGCGGTCGAATTGTTTCAGCGTGTAGCGGATGGTTTCGGCGCTGCGGTTCATTTTCTCGGCCAGGCGTTTGGTGACGTCGGCCGGGCAAGCCCCTGCCCGGGCGAAACGGCGGGCGTTTTCGATGATCATCGCCCGCTCCGCGTCGGTCAACTGGCTGAACGACGAGCCGCGGCGGACTCGCTCCTGATTGTGCTCGACAAAGCGATCCACTGAACTCTGCAAAAATCCCACGCGCTTGCGCCCGTCCATGACAAACCGCCGGCTGACCAGTCCCTGGCGGCGCCAGCGGGAAATGGTCTTGGTCGAGACGTTGAATTCCCCGGCCAGGCGTTCCACGGTCAAAACCCTTTCGCCTGCGGAATCGGCCTGGACGTTGGCGGCGTCGGAAACGTCTTCCACGAACAAACGCAAGTCGTGGTCGGCCTCCTTCCCGCTGAGCTTCAGATCGGGGTATGACTCGGGCCGGTAATTCGTGATCCGGTAGCAAACATACTCGTAGCTATAGGTTCGTTTGGGATCGAGTTCGTCCAAAAGTTTTTCAGCCTGGGCGGCCTGCTCGATTTTTTTCTCGCGAGGCGCAAAACGAACTTGCTGATCTCGTAATTGTCGAATGGCCGGATTAAAGTAATTGGCGTGCATGATGACCAATCTCCTTTCATTTGGAGTCCCATTTGCCCTCCGACACATCTTGTGCCGGTTGGGACTCGCTTTTAAGCATCCTGGCGGCCGTCTTTTGCCGACCGTTTACTTACTCCCTAACTCGCTAGTATACTCGAACATCTGATATTTAACAGTAAAAGCTGTCATAAATCAATAGCGCGGTAAAAATAATTTCCTTAACCCACACATAAGTGTGTATTTTTATCTCCTAATTAAAGTGTAACCGATATAATACCCCACTTGCATTTACATTCAATGCCCTATTTTAGTGGTTTTTTGTGAATTAACCTTTGATTTCAAGATTATTGGTTTTAAGGCGAACTGACATTTTGTACGCATAATAGTGGTTTTTTGCCCATTAAAAGTTCGCTCTTTGCCATGAAATTCAATGTTAAAAGACAAATTTAATGTTATTACTGGTGTTTGAACATAAGTATTTTCCTGATGCTTATTTCGCCATAGGAAATTGTGCCACCGATCATTAAACTGCGGCCAAAGGATTTGGAAATTATCAGGCTCCCGGTAAGGAAGCATGGATATGAAACATATACTTACTTTCGCTAGTGTGATTTTCTTCTGTTTGACGGCTATTTCGGCAACGCAAGCGCAGACAAAGCCTATAACGCGAACATCACAAACTGTCGAGCGAGGATATAATCCTCAGCGCGCCAAGGCAATTGGGGCAGGCAAGGCAAAGTACGAATTTAGAAACAGCCGCTCTCCGGGCCAGATCGACCGCGTAAAGGTGGAGTTGAAAGTGGGCGGTGAGGTGATCGATGTTGTGGACAAAAAAGAGCACCGGGAGAAATTGAGCGTTCAATGTAATCTGGATTATGAAGAAAAAACCCTGCAAGTCTCGACAAGTGATGAAAACCTCTCAAGATCGGTCCGCTATTACCGCCTGGCCGAGGCGACCGAAAAGATCGGCGAGTATGCGTTCAACCCCGTTCTTCGTCCGGATCGCGGTTTAATTGCCGTGGAGATTTCATCGCAAAAACCGCTGTTGTTTTGTCCGAACGGAACTTTGACAAGGGACGAACTGGAACTGATCGACGTGCAGGGCAACAGCCTGCTTTTGGATCGTTTTTTGCCCGATAAGCCCATGGCCGTGGGCGATACATGGCAGCCGTCCGAAGAATTTATGGCCCAACTTTTAGGCCTGGACGAGGTGGGGCAAACGGACGTTAAAAGCGAATTGAAGGAGATCGCAGACGACGTGGCCCGGTTCGAGATGAAAGGCAACGTGGCGGGCGCGGCCGAAGGGGTGACTACAGCGATTGAAATCAAGGCTCGATATCGTTACGACTTGAAGCGCAAACGCTTGGATTGGTTGGGGATGGTGGTCAAGGAACGGCGGCAGGTCAGCCCGGTTTCCGACGGGCTGGATGTAACGGCGCAACTGCGAATGCAGATCGTTCCCGCCGAAAAAACCGAGCACCTCGACGAAGCCGATTTGATGGACCTCCCCCAGCGCTCCACGCCGGAATTGACCCGGCTGTCGCACGCATCAAAGGAGGGCGGTTGGGAGATCGCCTACGATCGCAACTGGTACGTCAATCGCAATCAAAAGGGCTTGGCGGCGGCTGTTTTGCGAAGAATCGAACAGGGAGACGTGATCGGCCAATGCAACGTCTCCGCGTTGTCTCCGGTAGAACCGGACAAACTAGTGTCGCGGGAGAAATATCAGGAAGACATCCGGCACGCACTGGACAAGGATTTCCAGGAGTTTATCGAGGCCGGCCAGACGGTGGACAAGGCGAATCGCCGCGTGTTGCGGGTGGTGGTGCGCGGGCAGGCCTCCGAGTTGCCCATCTTGTGGACGTATTATCACATAGCCGATCAACAGGGGCGGCAAATGAGCTTTGCCTTCATAACGGAAGAAAAATTCGCCGAACGCTTCGGCAAGGCCGACCAAGAGCTTGTCGACTCGTTGCGGTTTATCGAGCCGAAACGATAGCGGCAAAACAGGCGATCGGGAACTGTCCCTATTTTCGCGCAGCAAAAATGGGACTGTCCCCTTTCGTCGATTTAGAACCAAACCTCTCGCCGATTGCGACTGGATGCGTCGCTGCGAGAAGAGCGAAGATCGCGCGTGCTACTGCACAAGCATCAAAGGATCTCGGCTCACGCTAATGGGTTGGCACCTCCGTCGGAATATCAGGCGAGAGGCTCGATTCCATCATCGATATTCACCAGGAATATCGGCACATTTGCCCTCCCGCTTGCAAGGTTTTTTCCATTGCTTACGGGGAGAGCCGGTATTGTGCCTTCATTTAAATTCTAATACATGAAAATCCAAAAACCACCCACCCGCTAGGTGGATATGAACGGAAAACCTTGGCGAGCGGAATGAAACTGCTATAATTGGGGCGATTTATTATCATCGAGCAAGTGCATCAATACCCTTAACGGAGGATTATTGTGAGTAAAAAAACTGTTGCCGCTAAATTAGCCCAAACTAAACTGGCCCTGGCCCAAAAGTGCGATCGGCTGGTAAAAACTTGCAAGAGCAAGCCAAAACAACAAACCTTGAAAAATCAGGCCGAAAAATTTCGCCGCCAGGCGGAGCAGTTGTCACGAATATGATTTCTAGCGTTTTTATTGGTCGTTGAAATGTTTTTGTGGCTTTCTGCATCGTTTTGATGTTGGATAGTCTGTATCATTTTAGCTGTTTGCAGTGAACTACATGGAACCACTATTATTTAACACGAAAATACGAAGGAACGAAAATACAAAAAAGAATTGAAGGTTTAGATTTCGTGTTTTCTTTATTTCGCTCTTTCGTGGTGAAAATTGGTTATGTTTTGACTTTTTTCGTTGATTCACTGCAATCCACTAAATAATAAAAAAAGTCTTTTGTTGTTTTCTACATCTTTTTTGATGTCGGAAAGTTTTATGGCATCGCTTGCCGGACATTTGCTGGTAGCCTCGCAGAATTTGTTGGACCCGAATTTTGTCAGATCCGTGGTTTTGCTCGTGCAGCATACGGAAGAAGGGGCGCTGGGGGTCGTGGTAAATCGTCCGATCGGCAAGAGCGTGCAAGATTTGTGGCGCGAAGTAGGCGGAGGGCCTTGCACCAACACCCAGCCCGTGTACCTGGGCGGACCCGTGCCCGGTCCGCTTATGGCCGTGCATGGCGAAGGCTCGCTGGGCGAAGTGCAAATAATCCCGGGCTTGTTTTTTTCGGCATCCAAGCAGAATCTCGACGCCCTGGTGGCACGGTCCGATCAGAACTTGAAAATATTCATCGGCCATTCGGGCTGGGGGCCCGGCCAACTGGACCAGGAGTTGGAGCAAGGCGCATGGCTGACCGCGCCTTCCTCGCCCGAGCTGGTTTTTTTCGACAGCAGCGAACTGTGGGCAACCGTTTCCCGCCTTATCGGCAGGGAGATGATGCAATCGATGCTTCACATAAAAAACATTCCGGACGACCCGACGGTGAATTAGAGAAGGATAAAGGATGAGGGATGAAAAAACCGCTTGCGGTTTCGCGCTGCCTACCGTCCACTGCCCACTCCCTATAGCCTATAGCCTACAGCAGTTCTGCCACTTCTTCGCAGAGTGCACGTACTGGGTATAATATAAATAGTACGTTCATAAAATAAAAAATCCTTATTCGGAAGAGAAAATATCCCATGGAAAAAGCCGCTTTTGCCGCCGGGTGTTTTTGGGGAGTGGAAGACGCATTCCGAAAACTTAATGGCGTGACCGCCACGACTGTCGGGTACTCCGGTGGGACTCTGGAAAATCCCAGCTATGAAGACGTGTGCACCGACCGCACCGGCCATGCCGAAGTGGTGCAAGTCGAATTCGATCCCGCTCAAGTTTCCTACGAGGAGTTGCTCGAAGTATTTTGGAGCATCCACGATCCGACAACGGTGAACCGTCAAGGGCCGGACGTGGGAACGCAATATCGTTCGGCGGTTTTCTATCACACGGCCCAACAACGGGCGGCGGCCGTGGCGGCAAAAGAGCACTTGGAAAAAAGCGGCAAATTCAAAAACCCCGTCGTAACCGAGATCATGCCCGCCGGGCCGTTCTACCGCGCCGAGGAGTATCACCAACAGTATTTGGAAAAGAAAGGATCGGCAGCCTGCGGAGGACATTAATCGCTATTCGCATACCGCCCCCGTCCCACTCCCTTCAGCCTACAGCCTATAGCCTACAGCCTACAGCCTCCCCGGTGCGGGAATCGAAGAAATACAAATGATCTTGGTTTGCGACCGGCGTTAGGTGCTCGCCCACGCGTGCGCCGTGGTTGGAATGGGTGCGGCAGATAAAGGGCATGTTTCCCGCCCGCAGGTGAATGTGCGATTCGGCGCCCAGCGATTCGACGGCTTCGACTACGGCGGGGATTTTTAAAGATCCTTCGCCCGAGGTTGCTTGTTCTAAATGAAAGTGTTCGGGCCGGATGCCCAAAATGATCTCTTTGCCGCGGTAAGGTTCCAGGGCGGGTTTCCATGGGTAAGAAACCGGCCAGGAAAATAATTTTTCGCTATCTTGGGATTTGGTGCGTTGCACGCACCCTACATCTGTAAAGCCCTCACCCTGGCCCTCTCCGGGCACCGACCGAAGGTTGGTCGGGAGAGGGGACTTATTAATGTTTTCGGATTGAAATACCAATCCATCGCCGCACTCTAAAATATTACCGGGAAAGAAATTCATCGTCGGGCTGCCGATCAAGGAGGCCACAAACCTGT
>JBEKGL010000165.1:0-7514 GCA_050012815.1 Thermoguttaceae bacterium | reverse complement strand
TGCAGGTTGCCTACCATCATTGTATAATATGGGAGAAATGGGCAAATGTTTGTGTGGAAGGAATAAAAATGTTTACTGTTAAACAAGCGGTGAATAAAGCATTGGAATTTGTGCAAGAGATTATCCCTAAAGAGGAACTAATATCGCCACGATTAGAAGAGGTTGAACTTTCTTCAGATGAACATGTGTGGTCGATAACTATTAGCTTTATTTGGAAAACAGACAAAATTCCAAGCCTTGCTGAAGAAATAGAAGATAGATATGGCAGCACATCTGGCAGCTATAGTGCTGAGAATCGAGAATATAAACTTATCTCAATTGACGCTGAGACCGGGAAACCTCTGTCCATGAAAATCCGGCAGTTAGTATGAGCGATTATCTAGGGCAGTTAATCCATCAATATAGTCGGCAAGGAATTATTGTTGACACGAATGTCCTTCTTCTTTTTTTCGTGGGCAAATATGAACCGCTTCTGATTGCCAAGCATAAGCGAACCAGGCAGTATTCTATCGAAGATTTCCAGATTCTGGAAAAGTTTTTAAAACTATTCCAAAATCGCATCATAACAACTCCAAATATTTTGACAGAGGCGAGTAATTTACTCGGTGATTGCAATTCATCGGATCAAGTACGACTTTGGAAAAAAGTAGAATTGACGTTCTCAATTTCACTCATCTGAGAACATCAAATCTGCTCGCATAATCGGTACAATTCCCGATTATTCGCAATCTCCCCCGTTCGGCTCCTCCCCCTGCTTTCTTCTTGCCCGATTTTGTTACAATGGGCCACTGAGTTTTAATCGTTGACTATCTGAAGTTGGCTATCTTTGACTTATAAAAGAAGCCCTCACCCTAACCCTCTCCCAGAGGGAGAGGGGACGGATTATATGAAACCGCTTTCGACCGTGGCTATCGTTGGTGTCGGCCTGATCGGGGGATCAATCGGCATGGCGCTTCGCCAGCGAAAATTGGCCGGCCGGGTTATCGGCGTCGGGCGGCGACAGGAAAGTCTCCGGGCGGCACGCAGGGTAGGCGCGGTGGATCACACCACCGTCGACATCGAAAAAGGGGTAGCCGAGGCCGATCTGGTTGTAGTTTGCACGCCCGTCGGCCGGATTGCCGAAGACGTGCGAAAGGCGGCGATGAACTGTCCCGAGGGAATTTTAATTACCGATGCCGGCAGCACCAAGCTTTCGATCGTGGCCGACTTGGACCAAGGGCTTCAACGCGGTTGCCGCTTTTTGGGCAGCCATCCCCTGGCCGGCAGCGAAAAGGCCGGTGCCGCCTTTGCCAGGGCGGATTTGTTCGATGGCCGCATCGCCATCCTCACGCCCACCAAGAACACCCGGGCGGAAGATTTTGATTTTTTAGAGGAGTTTTGGGAGGCCCTGGGTTCGGTCGTGGTGCAACTCTCGCCCGAAGAGCACGATCGAGCATTGGCGCTAACCAGCCATCTGCCGCACCTGGTGGCCTCGGCTTTGGTTTCATCCGTGCCGGAAAAGTATTTCCGCCTTGCCGGACCGGGCATGAACGATACCACGCGCATCGCCTCGGGCGATGCTGAATTATGGGCGCAGATATTCGCACTTAACCGCGACAACGTGCTTAGCGCGTTGGAACAGTTTTCCGCCAACTTGTCCGCCTTGCAGTCGGCGGTGCGCGACGGAAATCACGACGAAATTATCCGATTACTCACTCTAGCCAAGAAAAACCGCGATGCTTTGGGAAGTTGACATCCACCCGGCCGAAGGACAAATAGATTTAACCGCCAATCAAGTCGCTATTTCCGCGGCAGAACTGGGCATTGCCCAGGACTTGGCCGTAACGACAGCCAGAGGATATTTGATTCAGGGCAATCTGAACCGGGACCAAATCGCCCGGCTGGCCGACCAGTTGCTCTCCGACCGCGTGGTCGAGCGCAGAGTTATCACTCAGGTAGATATGAGTGCCACTGGCTCAGCCAGTGCCACCCACACATCATCCACCGCCTCTTGTGTCATTCACGTCCTGCCCAAGCCGGGCGTAATGGATCCGGTGGCCATGAGCACCCAGGCGGCCATTGCCGATTTCGGCATGAAGGCCGAGGCCGTGCGGACGCTGAAAAAATACTGGATCGCAAACCTACCCCAAGACCGTCTACCGCTTTTGTGCTCGAAGGTGCTGGCCAACGACGCCATCGAACAAGTGATCGTCGGACCGTTGGGTTTCGAGCGGCTGGAAGTCGGATCGGCTTATAATTTTCATTTGGTTACGGTGCCCATCCGCTCGATGGACGACAAATCGTTACAGCGATTTAGCCTGGATGGTCAACTCTTTCTGTCGCTCGCCGAGATGCAGACTATCCGCGAGTATTTTCGCTCGTTGGGTCGCGATCCAACCGACGTCGAACTGGAAACCATCGCCCAAACCTGGAGCGAACATTGCAGCCACAAGACTCTGGCCGGAAAAATCCATTATCGCGACGACAAAGTCGAGCGACATTTTCAAAACATGCTCAAAGAAACGATTTTTGCCGCCACGCAGCAAATACGCAAAAACCTGGGCAAAGATGACTGGTGCGTGAGCGTGTTTGCCGACAACGCCGGCGTGATCCGCTTTGACGAGCAGTACAACGTTGTTTTCAAGGTCGAAACCCATAACCATCCTTCGGCCTTGGAACCTTACGGCGGGGCCAATACCGGCATCGGCGGAGTGATCCGCGATCCGATGGGCACCGGCATGGGTGCAAAACCGATTTGCAACACCGACGTTTTTTGTTTCGCCCCGCCCGACACATCGGCCGAAAGTCTGCCGCCCGGCGTGCTGCATCCGCGCCGCGTAATGAAAGGCGTGGTGGCCGGAGTGCGCGACTACGGCAACCGCATGGGCATACCCACCGTCAACGGCGCGATCTATTTCGATCCGCGATATCTCGGCAATCCACTAGTCTATTGCGGCAATATCGGGCTGATTCCGCGCGACAAATCGTTCAAGGAGCCGAAGGCTGGCGATTACATCGTGGCCGTGGGCGGGCGGACTGGGCGCGACGGCATCCACGGCGCTACGTTCAGTTCCGCCGAATTGACCAGCCACAGCGAAACGCTCTCCGGCGGGGCCGTGCAAATCGGCAACGCCATTACCGAAAAAATGGTGCTCGACGTACTGCTTGTCGCACGCGATCGAGGGCTTTATAACGCCGTGACCGATTGTGGGGCGGGCGGATTTTCCAGCGCGGTGGGAGAAATGGGAAAAGATATAGGCGCTGAAGTCTGGCTCGAACGCATTCCGCTGAAATACGAAGGACTCTCCTACACCGAAATGTGGATCTCCGAGGCCCAGGAACGCATGACGTTTTCCGTGCCGCAGGAAAAATGGGATGAACTTTCGGCCCTCTGCGCTTCGGAAGGCGTCGAAGCCACGATCATCGGAAAATTTGAGCCCACCGGCCGATTGGTGCTGAAATACGACGATCATCAGGTGGCCGATCTGACAATGGATTTTTTACACGACGGCCAGCCGCCCGTGGTCCGCGACGCCGTGTATACGCCTCCACAATTTTCTCCCCTCTCCCGACCAACCTGCGGTCTGTGCCCGGAGAGGGCTAGGGTGAGGGCGGATTCATCCACTTGTGCCACTGGCTCAGCCAGTGCCACCCATGACTTTACAAATATCCTGCATAAAATCCTGGGCTCGCTTAATGTGTGCAGCAAGCAGTGGGTAATCCGGCAATACGACCATGAGGTGCAAGGCGGCAGCGTCATTAAACCGCTGACAGGCGTGATGAACGATGGCCCAAGCGACGCCGCCGTCATCCGGCCCGTGCTTACGAGTCGCCGCGGAATAGTTGTCTCGTGCGGCATGAATCCTTTGTACGGCGATTTCGACACCTACTGGATGGCCGCCAGCGCTATTGACGAAGCCTTGCGCAATTGCGTGGCCGTCGGGGCCGATCCCAGTCACATCGCCATCCTAGACAACTTTTGTTGGGGCACCACTGACCGGCCGGAAACGCTCGGCTCGCTAGTCCGAGCGGCTTTGGCCTGTTACGACTTGGCCGTCGAGTTAGGCACGCCCTTTATCAGCGGAAAGGACAGCCTAAACAACGAATTCCGGCCCCTGGGCGCAAAGGAGCCCATTTCCATTCCGCCCTCGCTATTAATCAGCGCACTGGGCCAGATCGACGACGTGCGAAAGTGTGTCACCATGGACCTGAAACGCCCGGGCAACTTTTTATATCAAGTCGGCCTAACGAAAAACGAACTGGGCGGGTCGCATTTTGCCTTAGTCGAAAATCTCACCGGCGGCGAAGCCCCGAAAGTCGATGCCGCAATGGCCAAAAAAACCTTTGCCGCCCTGCACCGGGCAATTTACAAGGGCTTAGTCCGCTCCTGCCACGACCTAAGCGAAGGCGGCCTCGCCGCGGCAGTCGCCGAAATGGCCTTCGCCGGCGGATTCGGGGCGAAAATCGACTTAGAAAAAGTTCCCTTCCAAACGTCCCCTCTCCTGACCAACCTTCAGTCGGTGCCCGGAGAGGGCCAGGGTGAGGGCAACGCATCTCTCCCCTCGCCCTTTGGGAGAGGGGCCGGGGGTGAGGGCATTTCGTATTCAGACA
Organism: Thermoguttaceae bacterium; assembly: GCA_050012815.1. Classification (GTDB taxonomy): domain Bacteria; phylum Planctomycetota; class Planctomycetia; order Pirellulales; family Thermoguttaceae; genus JBEKIK01. The sequence goes on along the minus strand of JBEKGL010000165.1, from coordinate 2,924 downwards.
AAGCGACCGTGCTTTTTTTCAGCGAATCGAATACCCGCTTCATCTGCGAAGTAACGCCCGAGAACGCCGCCGCATTTGAAAAAGCCATGTCCGGCATCGCCTGTGCCAAAATTGGCGAAGTAATTGACGACGCCACGCTGGAAATCACCCACGACCAGCCCGTCCTAAAAGCCGACATTGCCGCCCTGAAAGAATCCTGGCAAAAACCGTTGCGGTGGTAAATAATATCAGTTATAAAATTTATCGTAAATTACCATCAAAACGGCCAATATGAGGTGCAATAATGGCTAATTCTAAAGTCATCATCGTAGTTCTTCGACGACCAAAAAAGTCTAACAAAAAAGAAATGCGATCTGATCCATTTTATGAATTTGGCAGCTTTGGTTGCACAAAATGCCATAAGAGAAATTTGTTGAATCCACGAAAGAGCCATGAGCTAATTGGAGTAAGGTTAGCCTTTGCTCAAGGCGGACAAGATGGATTTAAATTGGTACACCTCACGACACCAATCAAAAAAATAATTCCGCATGGCAAGATTGTTGAGGTTAAATGGTCGCCAAAACATAATCCGCTGAAGTACAAAAAGGCCCCTCTACTAATAGACAATGATGGCAATAGCAACTTTCCATATCTTAGAATTTATATTGAAAATGCCAAGCGCAAAGGCAATTGTCCAAGTTTGGTATCAACTTTTTCCAGTAAATTCCGCACTCGCCGCGAGCCACTTGATATTAACATAGCCAATCAACTCATCGGGGTTTTTGGGAAAGCAGCCTCAGGGAGCGGTGAAATATTTGCTAAAACATACGTTGACGCTCTCCCATATCCGCCACCTTTTCGGGATAAGAACCGACGACGCACGTATTTAGATCTTATTAAAAGGGCGGAAAGCTGTAAATCATGCAAATAGCCATGCTACGTATCGGGATTGACGCCGGAACTGGCGGCATTCAGGGACCATTATTTCGTGATGGGACATTTGAATATATACCGATACCCGATAAGTTTGGAAAAGATAAGCGTACCTATGGCAATACAAAAGGCAGACACGGCAAAAAACTGGTAGAGTATTTTCCTGAATCTCGAAAGGAAAAGATCGCCAATCAAGCCATTCATTTCGACCCTGAATTTTCCACGTTCACATACGGCGATCCAACTTCGCCAAAAGCTGGTTTGCGGAATCTGCAAAAAGGTGATATGCTGATTTTTTATTGTGGATTAGAAGGATGGAATTTCAAATCCTGGCCAGCCTTATATTTGATGGGATATTTTGAAGTATTGACAGCAGGCAGAGCAACCGATTTTTCAACAAATGACCTTAAAACGCTATTCAGCAAGAATTTCCACGTTAAACATCGCGACATTTTTAATCGGCAAAAAAGAAATTTAATTTTGGTCAAAGGTTCTTCACAAAGCCGTTTGTTAAGTAAGGCAGTTGGCATCAGTGATGTAGGCCGTGACAGATCGGGAAGGCCGCTCAAAGTTTTATCTGCAAAAATGCAAAAGATATTCGGAGACTTTGGCGGCAAGATAAGTTTTCAGCGTAGTCCAACTCGATGGGTTGAGCCGTTATATGTAAAACGAGCGGCGGAATATATGAAATCACTCGATTAACGAATGCGAGTCAGTATCGGATTGTTATCCAACAACGCTGAGGTAAAATAGAATATCATATTGAGAACAGAATAGATTGTGATTTTCCAATGGTAAAAACCTGGAGGTAAATAGGCATGAAACTGGAACGCATAACCGTCGATCCGAATATCTGCACCGGCAAACCTTGCATCCGTGGGCTTCGATTTCCTGTTTCACGCTTGCTCGGACTTCTAGCCTCCGGCGAGAACAAGGAAACGATCCTTAAGGCATATCCGTATCTTGAGGCGGAGGACATTGATGAGGCACTGCGTTACGCCGCTTTCCTTGCCGACGAGGAAACAGTTGAGTTTGTCAAATGAAATTTCTGGCGGATACGTCAGAGACGTTTGCCATTGTATTTATCATGTTAGCCGTTTACGGCAAACTTCATATAACAACTGTTATTTATCACGAAAACACGAAAGAACGAAAGCACGAAAAAGAATCAAATGTTTACATTTCGTTTTTTCGTTGTTTCGCACTTTCGTGTTGAAAATGGATTAATGTTTCAATTGGTGTTATATTGCAATCCGCTAAATACTAACTGCGATATAAATTAAGATAGGTGCGATATGCATTACGTCACAGACGCTTCTTATCTGGGCGGATACAAACTGCAAATTCGATTCGATAATGAAGAGGTCCGAAACGTTGACCTCGGCAACCATCTTGACGGTCCGATTTTTGAGCCGCTGAAGGATTTATCTTATTTTAAGCGGTTTGAAGTCAATCACGATATCGACACCGTGGTATGGCCCAATGGCGCTGATTATTCGCCCGATTTTCTTTATGAGATAGGGGAAACTGTCGGCGAACCAGTGCAATGTACTCGGCCGGCTTGAATTGTCAATAAACGAAGGATAATATGGAAATTCACCGCATATTTAGCGCCCGAAAAGAGACGCTATTATTTCTCCTTATCATTTGTTTTGCGGCCCTGCTTTACTTGTTCAACATAAATTACAGCGATATTTGGGTTGATGAATCTTTCACGAAGGCATTGATCCGGCATCCGGTTGGTCAAGTGCTGAAGTTCCTAGCGGACGATTTTCATCCGCCGCTCTATTTTTTGGGTTTGAAACTGTTTACTTCCGTCGCGGGATTAAACGACTTTAGTATTCGGTTGTTTTCGGTTCTAGGGACGCTGGGCACATTGACCATTGGCTACACGATAGGGCGAAGAGTTTTTGGGAAAAAAGGCGCTTTGTGCTTTTGTTTGTTGCTTCTGGCGTTGCCGATGTTAACTATTTATTCTCGTATTGCCAGAATGTATACCTGGGCCGCGTTCG
>JBEKGL010000164.1:0-7545 GCA_050012815.1 Thermoguttaceae bacterium | reverse complement strand
GGTTTTAACTTTGCGAAAAAAAGATTGCTTCCTTGCAAAAAGTGCGGAAGGTGCGCCATGTTCGACCGACAAGAGCTTTACACCCGGCGCTGCGTCCGCACTCTGATCGAAATTATTGAACAAATGCCCGCGCGCTGGGCCGCCCGCGCGCCGATGGTTTTGGACGAATCGACCGCGGGCTTGCTGTTGTTGTGGACGCTTATCCGCTGGGAACGTCGCTTTCCGCTGACCTTGTTGGAAGACATGAACATTGGCCTTTGGTCTTTCACCCGGGTCTTGGACCAATTGATCGAACAGGAAAAATTACGGAAATCCGCGGAAAACAACCCATCCGCCGTGACAAATCCGGATGACCCGAAGGCGGGATATCTGTTGCACGATTTAATTGATCGGTGGCTGCGCCGGGCGGAAGAACAATCTCGCGGCCTCGGCCATTCATTTTTAGGCGCGGAGCATCTTTTGCTGGCCCTGATCGCCGGCGCCGATACTTCCTGGTCGCTGATTCTCGCCGGATACGGCCTGGATTATGAACGTCTGAAAAACGCGGTGCTTCAGGCATTGGCGTCGAAAACGGCCCAACGCCCGGAGATCGCCATTGACGCCATTCTTCTGCCTCCGTCATCCGGCGAAAAAAATTCAACGCCACATCCAGCGCCATGGGGCGCGTCCTGGGATAAAAAGCCGGCCGTGGGCATGCCGCGCAAATTCAGCATGGCCGTTTTGATGATGATGGTCACGTTGTTTGCCGTGCTCTTTTCGACCTTGCGATGGTTCGGTGCATCGCCGGTTTATTATGGCATATTTGGAGTGCTTGTGTTTGGCGTCACCTTGGGACAAATGATACTATTTGGAGGCAAATATCCCCGGGCGGCATCGATTTGGACCGGCGCAGCATTGCTGCCGCTTGAAATTGGCGTCGTCAATCTATTCTCTAATCTTATCAACGTTTATAGCAACATTTTTGACCGCCTTGTAATAACGGTTTTTTTCATGTTATTTACCGTTCCCGTTGGCGCGCTGTTTGGCTATCTGGCGGGCGGTCTTACGGCCGGCGTGGTGTTGTTACTGGAATGGGAAAAAAACAAAGATCCGCTCCCCGCCGATAATCCGGACGTGTAAATCGGTACACGATTCCAGCCGGAAAATGCCGTTCTTGCGGGCTTTATTTTATGTCCACCTCTATCGGGGCATTTTGGATTATTTTGAAAATATTTCCATCCGGGTACTTGTCAAAGCCACAAAGAATGATAAATTCCATTCATTGATTATGTGGGATAATTACCCATTTATTGCAGAATATGTTAATAATAGATGGTTTTATTTCCCAATTAAAATTTAACCGCTTTGTAGCGAAATAACGCGCGGATAAAACATGCCCGCAGTCGAGGACTTCCTGCTAGGCGAGCACCCGCGAACGCTGGACGAGCGCTGGCGGGTCTCGATTCCCAGCGAGTTCGCCGACCTGCTCTCAGCCGAATCGACCGACTGCATCCTGGCCAAGGAACGGCCCGGATGTTTGAGCCTGTGGAGCGCCCCGCTCTGGCAAGCCCGGCTGGACGAGGGCATGGAATTGGTCAAACAAAAAATGCGTGCCGGAAGACTTCAAGAGAAAATTGCCCAAGTGCAGTTGCTGGGCCGACTGCTCTCCACCCGGCATCGGACAGTGCAGTTGGCCGGACGAGGACGGCTGCTCATACCGGAGGGCTTTCGCGAGTTCCTCGGCGTGGAAGCAAATGGAGAAGCGCTTATTTTGGGGGCGGCAGTGTGCATAGAAATCTGGCGGCCCGCCGCTTGGATCAAATATCTGGAAACCAAGATGCCTAAATTTCGGAGATTATTCGACCAACTTTCAAAATAGAACAAATAGTCGTTCCCAGGCAGAGCCCGGGAACAAGATATGTGTGTAATTTCCAGGGCATAGCCTGGGAACAGGAAAAAATTAAGCAAAGGAACTATCCCATGCCCGGTCCGGCGGATTCCCGAAATAATTAACCCGGTTCCGTCACTCCGGTTGAAGCAGCAGGTCACCAGGGAGGGGTTTTCCAGGGTGCACGATGTACCCGCCCTTTAAATCCCCGGACCGGGCATGGAAGTTTTTTTAAATGCAGAACGCAGAATTCAGAATTCAGAACGCAAAAATAAGAATATTCTTTAAGGCGCCGCGAAAAATATTGAGTAATTTGTGCTTGTGGTGCAGGCGTTTCACCTGCCTAAAAAAATGCAGGCGAGACGCCTACATCACAAATATAACCAAGTTATTCCCGTGCAGTTTCTAAGTTCCGCGTTCCGCGTTTGTTCTTCTACGTTCTGAGTTCTGCGTTCTGCGTTACTGTAATAAACGCCAGCCTGAGTTGGTGGAGTATGCCCTGGATCTCTTCGGTTTCTTCCGATGTTCGGTTGCCTTCGGTTTTTTGTTGCAGCATGGACAATAATTCGATGGCGTGTCGGGCCTGATTTATCCGCACCGTAGGCTGCTTGTCGGAACGCGGATCGGATAAGAGGCCCAACGCGACGGCCCCCTGCAAATACAGCGTGCCGGCCAGAAACGAAAGCGTGGGCGCAGGCAAGGTTTCCTCGGATTCCGGCTGCTGGCGGGCTTGCCGCGGCTCTTGCTTAGGGCGATCCGCTTCTTTTTCGGCTTCGACCCGGCTTTTCCAGTCCTCGTCGATAATGATTTTCTTTTTGCCTTCGATTTCGTCGTCTGGCATGGAATAACTCCATGAAAAAGGACAAACACAAATACAAATTTACTCTTTTGTGGAAAAACACCGGGCACAAGTGCCCGGGCTAAACAGATAATGTGACATTAACTTTCTGATACTCAATAAACGTTACTGTCCATTGCCCACTGCCCACTATCCACTGTCCACTATCTCTTCACTCTACGCTGTGCACTTTTTCATGGCGTTCCTGGTGAGCGATATGCCGCTGCAAGGCCGCGCCGATGAATCCGGCAAACAGCGGATGCGCCCGGGTGGGCTGCGATTTGAACTCGGGGTGGTACTGCACGCCGATGAACCAGGGATGGTCGGCGATTTCGACGATTTCCACCAGTGCGCCGTCCGGACTTGTGCCCACCACCTGCATGCCGTGCGTGGTAAATTGCTGCCGGTACTGATTATTGAATTCATAGCGGTGCCGATGCCGCTCGGAAATATTTTCCGCGCCGTAGGCCTTTGCCGCTTTGCTATCGGGTGTGAGTTTCGCCGGCTGGGCGCCCAATCGCATGGTGCCGCCTTTATCGGTAATGGATTTTTGTTCGTCCAACAGGCAGATGACCGGATGCGGATTGTTTTGATCGAACTCGGTGGAGTTGGCCCCTTTAAGACCGAGGACGTTTCTGGCGAATTCGGCCACCGCGCATTGCATGCCCAGGCAGATGCCGAAGAAAGGGATCCCTCTTTCGCGGGCGAAACGCACGGCGTCGATCTTGCCCTCGATGCCGCGTTCGCCGAAACCGCCGGGGACCAGTATGCCGTCCACTCCGGAGAGCAGGTTTTCGGGCCCCTCGCGCTGGACGGCCTCGCTGTGGATGCGCTCGACGCGGACCCGCGCCCGATGCGCAACCCCGGCGTGGTCCAGGGCTTCGTAAATCGACTTGTAAGCGTCGCGATGTTCGGTGTATTTGCCCACCACGGCGATCGTTATTTCGTGCCGCGGATTGCGGAGCCGGTTCATAAGATCGCGCCAATCTTGCATATCCAACGGGCCGGCTTTCAGGTTCAGTTTGCGCACGATCAGTTCATCCAGCCCGTGGTCGACCAGGCTCAGTGGCACTTCGTAGACCGAGAAATCCTTGTCTTTTTCCTCGATCACGGCTTCGACCGGCACGTTGCAGAACAGGGCGATTTTCGCCCGTTCGTCGCGGCTTAAGGAGCGCTCGGTGCGGCAGATGAGCACGTCGGGCTGGATGCCGATTTGCCGCAACAGGCCCACCGAATGTTGCGTGGGCTTGGTTTTCAACTCGGCAGCGGCCTTTAAGTACGGCACCAGGGTCAGATGGATGTAGAGGCAATTTTCCTTGCCGTAATCCAGCGAAAACTGGCGGATGGCTTCTAAAAACGGCTGACTTTCGATGTCGCCCACCGTGCCGCCGATCTCGGTAATCACCACGTCCACGCCTTCGCCGGCCGGCATGGCAAGGGCGGCCTTGATTTCGTTGGTTATATGTGGGATGACTTGCACCGTCTGCCCTAGAAATTCTCCTCGGCGTTCTTTATTGATCACCGACAGATATATCTGTCCGGAGGTGTAGTTCGAGTGGCGATTCAGCGGGCTGTTGGTAAATCGCTCGTAATGGCCCAGGTCCAAGTCGGTTTCGCTGCCGTCGTCCAGCACATATACCTCGCCGTGCTGGTACGGGCTCATGGTGCCCGGATCGACATTTATATACGGATCGAGCTTTTGCATGCGGACCGACAGCCCGCGCTGCTCCAACAACATGCCGATCGAAGCGCTGGTCAACCCCTTGCCCAACGAACTAACCACGCCGCCGGTAACGAATATGTGCTTGCTCATAATGACACCATCCTTGCTGAGATTCCTCCGAACAAAAAGACTATTGTAGAATAGGAAAAGACAAGAAGGAAGAGGCAGTAAAAGAGCCGTTCGAACCGACATTATCCGGCGGAATTATGGCCGTCGGTAGGGCATTACGCGTGTTATTCGGCGAACATTTCGGCTAATACTGCCAATACCGACCCCTGAAAAGAGGGTCCGATTCGCCCCAACCGTTTTACCAGGCGGACTTTGTCGACGGTTCGTAATTGATCGAGGACGATTTGTCCGCGTTTTCCCTGAAACCGGCAGGAGACGCGGGTTGGATAGTCTCCTCCCCTGGTTGTCATTGGGGCGACAATGACCGTGGAAATATACCGATTCATCTCATCTGGCGAAATGATCACACACGGACGGATCTTCTTGATTTCGCTTCCCAGAGTAGGGTCGAGCGCCACCAGATAAACATCGAACCGCTTCATCACCACTTCCATTCCAGTTTATCCCATGCGGTTGGGGGGAATTCATCCACGGGCCGGTCGTCCCCTAGTTCGTGCATGGCGCGGAATTTTTCTTCCCAACCTTGACGGGGCCGGCGGGCCGAGCGGATGACCAATTGATCGGCCTGGACGGCCATTTCCACTTCTTCGCCCAAGTGAAGATGCTCCAGCCAGATTTTGGGAATCCGCACGCCCCGGGAATTGCCAATGCGAATGATGTGTGTTTTGGTGACGTTAACCATATTACTACCTTTATGGATTTGTCATTTTGATGTAATTACATTGTACTTCCGACTTAGACAATGTCCAGAACGAAAGTGATCTTATTGCAGACCGCTGAGGAAATCTTTATAATTCGCCACAGGACGATTAAAATATATGAATTGTCGCTGGTGTGGAAGATAAAACCGGAAGATAGGCATGTCAGTCATCGAAAAGATACGGGACAAGGTCCTAAACCGAGATTACTATTTATCTTCCCACGCGGAGGAGGAGATGGTCGAGGATGCATTCGAGCGCTCTGATGTGGAGAATGCCATTTTGCGGGGATTTGTGCAGAAGAAGCTGACGCACGATCCGAGAGGGACAAGATATCGCGTGGAAGGCCCGGCCCATGACGGACGGCTGATGCACGTGCTTTGCCGTTTGATAGAAACGGGAGCTCTGATTATAATTACCGTATACAAAAAGGATTGATTAATATGAAATGTGAGTTTTGCAATTCAGACACGAACCGAAAAATTGTCCGGAAACAGCACTGGTTACAAGGCAAACTCTACATTGTAGAGAATGTCGAGGCGGAGGTTTGTCCCGAGTGTGGCGAAAGATACTATCATGCCACGACCCTGGACAAAATCGACCAACTTATTAACAGCGACCATCCGGTAAAAGAAACGATGTCCGTGGAAGTGCTCACGGTATAGCGGTTATTACCTTATTTGGAGCGTGAGGAGTACTTTTTCACGAACGCCCGGTAGTCTTCCGGGGTATCGATGCCGAAGGTGGGCTTATCGACCATGCCGACCAAGATCGAATAACCCGCCTCTAGAACCCGCAATTGCTCGAGTTTTTCCAATTTTTCCAGCAGCGATGGGGGCATGGCGGCCAGTTTTAACAAGAAATCGCGGCGATATGCGTAAAGTCCCACGTGCTGATGGAATTTGGGCGGATCAATATAAAACATGCCGTCTTCCCACTGCCGAGGGTAAGGAATCGGGCTGCGGCTAAAATAAAGCGCCCTGCCCCGGCAGTCGAACACCACTTTCACGCAGGCCGGGTCTTCCCATTGATGGCGACTGCGAATCGGCGTGGCCAAAGTGGCCATTTCAACGGTGCGGTCGTCCTCTAAAAGTTTAATAACCAGGTCTATCGATTCGCCGGCCAACTCCGGCTCGTCGCCTTGCACGTTAACTATGATGTCCACATCGGTCAGCCCCCGGGCGACCTCGGCCACGCGATCGGTGCCGCTGGGGGCCTTGGGATCGGTCATTACCGCCTGACCGCCGAACGATTGAACTTCGCGAAAAATCTCCTCGTGATCGGTAGCCACGCACACGCCCGACGGCCGCCGGGCCTGCCGAGCGGCTTCATAGGTGTGTTGGATCAGCGACTTGCCCGTCTCGCGGAGCAGGAGTTTTCGCGGCATCCGGGTCGAAGCAAGCCGGGCAGGTATAACCAGGTAACTTTTCAAAACCGAACTAGAACAACCAGACGAAACCGACACAAGCGCTTCCTCCGTGAATCGTGAATAATGTCATTACATTCTTACAGTAGCTTATCCGAATCGCCGTTGTCAGAATAGTAGTCGAAACAGAACTAAAACCCGCTCCAGGAGCTTGGGGAGCATCCTGGCCCTGGCATCCGCCGACAACAAATGGCATAATTACCGTCCGTCTTTCACTTTTCAATTAATTCCCCCACTTTTGGAACCGCAAACGATGCCCAATCAATCTTTTAGCGGCAAAATACTGGAACGTCTTGATCAGTTGAACGAATTCGAGCGTGTGCCTATTGCGCCGGACAAACTCAAGCCCGGCCGATATTTCGCGGCCATGTTCACCGGCGAACACATTGCCGCCACGGAATTCGTCATCGGTGCGTTGTTCGTCTCTTTTGGGGCCGGGACGTTCGATGTTTTGGTGGGGCTTTTGTTGGGCAATCTAATGGCCGTGCTATCCTGGGCGTTTGTTTGCGCACCCATCGCGGTGCAAACCCGGCTCACGCTCTATTGGTATCTCCGCAAGATCGCCGGGCCGGGCGTGATGGCGATCTACAACATGCTAAACGCCATATTGCACTGTATTTTGGGCGGGGCCATGATCACGGTCTCGGCATCCGCGGTCCGCTTGATCTTCAGCATCCCGGAACAGACGAAGTGGTATCCCGACGACTATCGCTTCGTGCTGTTGGTCTTAGGCGTGGGGGCCGTGGTGGTAACTATCGCGATTTTAGGATTCGCCAAGCTTTCGCAGTTTTCGGCCGTTTGTTCGCCGTGGATGACGGTTATGTTCATTGTGGGCGGATTGTCGATGTTGCCGCTGTTGGGCCG
>JBEKGL010000163.1:0-7546 GCA_050012815.1 Thermoguttaceae bacterium | reverse complement strand
AAGAGATATTTGTTACAACCGTAAGGAATTTTATCGTCATAAACAATGTTATAGGGAGGTAAAAAAGGGAAACAATTCCGCCAGACTTGCTTTGTGCATTTACCTTATCTTTCCTATTTACTTAAATACTAAACAATAAAATGGAACTTTCAGATCTAATTAAGATTATCTGTCATTTGACACGATTTTGTAATACGCACTTTCGTAGAAAACTTTCCTATATCACTGATATTTTCCACTCGGTAGGATTTTAAACAATGATTCACTCTTCTCTTAAGTATTGGATTAACCTTTTATCCACCAAGTACACACAGCAGAAAATCGAAGATGTGGCCCTGGATATTGCCCGCCAGTGTCGAACCATACTAATCCAACGGGTAATTGGTCAAACAAAGACATTTTCGTCCGAGCAATTGCGCGGGTATGTTAGGGCTTATGCGCCTTGTCCTTTAGAGAATATTCTAAAACAGCGTAATGACGTCGAGCATCTCGATCCCACCCGAATTTCAAAGATCCTTGACCAAGCAAAAGAGATTTTGATTGAGATGGTCATTCGAGATATGCAAACAATGCCCACCAAAGTTATGGCAGATATTGCCGCCGCGGCTTGAACATCTTATTGCTTTCTGATCTTTTGCCTAGTAAAATCCTACTTTTCATAGCTTTTGTGTACAAAAATGCGAATTGAATTGTAAGTAAGTAGGGATTTTATGGGCAAAAAGCGGAATCTGGTCGTCGCCCAAAGCGGAGGGCCGACGCCGGTGATAAACAGCAGTCTGCGGGGAATTATCGAAACCGCCCGGGACTCTCAGGCCATAGGCACGGTCTACGGCGCATGGCACGGCATCGAGGGCGCACTAAAAGAGGAATTGCTCGATTTGTCGGCTCAATCTGCCGAGGAAGTGGCCTTGTTGCGATACACGCCCTCGGCCGGATCGATCGGCACCTGCCGGTACAAACTTAAATCTCACCAAAACGAGGATTTCGATCGGGCCATTGAGATCTTTAGAGCCCACGATATTGGTTACCTGCTTTACATTGGCGGCAACGACTCGATGGATACGGCGAACAAGATTGCCCAATTGGCTCAAAAACACGGGTTGGACCTGATAGCCGTGGGAGTGCCGAAGACGATCGACAACGACGTGGGCGACAGCCAATTCAAACTGATCGACCATACGCCCGGCTATGGCTCGGTTGCCCGATACTGGATGCACAAGGTGCAAACGGCAAATGAAGAAAACATGGGATCATGTCCCGCCGATCCGGTTTTGGTTTTGCAGGCCATGGGCAGGAAGATCGGATTCATTCCGGCGGCGGCCCGACTGGCCGATCCGGACCGGGAAATGCCGTTGCAAATTTACCTGGCCGAGAGCCCGTGCACGCTGGCCCAACTGGCTGAAAACGTGAACGAGCAATTGCGTCGCTCCGGCCGGTGCATCGTGGTGATAAGCGAGGGTTTCGACGTGGGCGACCTGGGCGAGGTAAAAGACTCCTTTGGGCACACCTCTTTCAGTTCTAGCCAAACCACCGTATGCCAGGCAGTGGTAAATTATCTCAACCAAATCGGACTTGCCGTCAAAGGGGCGGCACGGGGCAACGTCGCGGGCACGGATCAACGACATTCCATGGCCTACGCCTCGACGGTCGATTTGGAGGAGGCTTACCGGCTAGGTCAAAAGGCCGTGGAATTGGCCGCCGCCGGCAGGAGTGGTTTCATGGCCACGATTCTCCGCGAGCCCGGGGCGATTTATAATGTTCGCTATGATAAAGTGCCTTTGCCCGAGGTGGCCAACAGCGAGCGAACCTTTCCCGCCGATTGGATCGCCACGAACGGTTATGACGTAACCGACGATTTCATACGTTATGCAAAACCATTGACGGGCAGTGAAATGCTCAGCCTGCCGGTAATCGACGGCCGTCAGCGGCTGACGCGATTCAAACCGATTTTTGCCGAGAAAAAACTTTCTCATTACATTCCACAAGCGGATCGAAAATGACCTTTAAATTCACACCCAAACACGACTATTTGGTCGGCGTCGATTCGGACGGTTGCGCCTTCGACACCATGGAACTGAAGCACAAGGAGTGCTTTATTCCAAACATTATCAACTACTGGGAATTGCAGGGCGTGAGCAAATATGCCCGAGAGACGGCCGAATTTGTAAACCTGTATTCCAAAAGTCGGGGGGTCAACCGCTTTCCCGCATTAATCGAGGCCTTGGAGTGGCTGCAAAAACGGCCCGAGGTCAAAGCCCGGGGCGTGAAAATAACCATTCCCCAGTCGCTTCGCGATTGGATCAAACGCGAAACCAAGCTGGGCAATCCAGCCTTGGAAAAAGAGGTCCAACACGGCAACGATCCGGACTTGAAACTGACGCTGGAATGGTCGAAAGCCGTAAATAAGGCGATAGAGAACATGGTCCGGCACGTGCCTCCGTTTCCTTTTGTGCGCGAAAGCATGAAAAAGCTCTGCCAAAAGGCCGACATCATGGTGGTATCGGCTACGCCGCACGAGGCTTTGCAACGGGAATGGGAAGAACATAATCTCACGCAGTATTTAGCCGCGATTTGCGGTCAAGAGATCGGCACCAAAAAGGAATCGCTCGCCGCGGCGGCCAAGTATCTGCCCGGGCATACGTTGATGATCGGCGACGCGCTGGGCGATTACCAGGCGGCCGTGGCCAACAAGGCCCTTTACTTTCCCATCAATCCCGGCGCGGAAGAAGTCAGTTGGAAACGATTTTACGAGGAAGGCATCGATCGCTTCCTATCCGGCAAGTTCAGCGAAGAGTATCAAAAAGAACTGCTCGCCGAGTTCGAGAGCTATCTCCCAGACCACCCGCCGTGGACTGTGGAAGAGTAAAAAACTATACATTAAATTTAACACGGAGATACGGAGAACACGGAGGAAAATTGATTTTCAGGTAATGAATGTCGAATTCTTAGTTTAGCCCGGGAGCTTGCTCCCGGAGTTTTGCTGTTATATACCGACATTGATTGCCTGGGGCTTAATAAACATGTGTTTATTTTGGATTTAAATTGATCAACGCTTGGAAAGTGCTCTCGGAGCAAGCTCCGAGGCTAAACGACATAAACAACTGCATTCTGAACCCTGACCTCTGAACCCTGAACCCTATTATGAAAACCGACTTTGGACTTATCGGACTGGCCGTGATGGGCGAGAACCTGGCTTTGAACATCGAAAGCCGCGGTTTCAGCATCTCGGTTTACAATCGAACCACAAGCAAAGTAGACGACCTGTTGGCCGGCCGCGCAAAAGGCAAAAAATTCGTCGGCTGCCATTCGCTCGAGGAGTTGGTCGGCAGCCTGGCTACGCCTCGCAAGGTAATGCTGATGGTCAAGGCCGGTCCGGCAGTTGATGAATTCATCGAAAAACTCATCCCCTTGCTCTCGCCCGGCGACGTGATCATCGACGGCGGCAACACCCTTTTCAGCGACACCGAGCGACGCACTCGGTACGTCGAATCCAAGGGACTGCTGTACATCGGCACGGGCGTATCGGGCGGCGAGGAAGGCGCCCTGCTCGGCCCCAGCATGATGCCCGGCGGAAGCGAAAAGGCCTGGCCGTTGGTTAAGCCGATTTTTCAGGCGATTGCGGCCAAAGTCGGGCCAAAAGGCGACATCCCTTGTTGCGAATGGGTCGGTCCGCGCGGGGCCGGCCATTATGTGAAAATGGTCCACAACGGCATCGAATACGGCGACATGCAACTTATTTGCGAGGCCTATTGGATGCTGAAAAACGCCTTGGGACTGGGCAACGACGAATTGTACGGCGTTTTCCAGCAGTGGTATCAGGGCGAATTGAACAGCTACCTGATCGAAATCACACGCGATATTTTCAGCGTGAAGGATCCCGACGGCGAGGGTTTTCTGGTCGACAAAATTCTCGATACGGCCGGGGCCAAGGGCACGGGCAAGTGGATGAGCCAATTGGCCCTGGATCTGGGCGTGCCCAGCACCTTGGTCACCGAGGCGGTATACGCCCGATGCCTATCGGCGATGAAAGACGCCCGAGTGCGGGCAAGCCGCGTGCTCAAAGGTCCGTCGGGCAAATACGCCGGCGACAAAAAAGAGTTTATCGAACAGATTCGCCAGGCGCTTTATGCCTCGAAGATTTGCAGTTATGCCCAAGGTTACGTGCAGATGCAGGCCGCGGCCAAAGAGCACGATTGGCCGCTTAACTTCGGGCCGATCGCGCTTTTGTGGCGGGGTGGGTGCATTATCCGCGCGGTGTTTTTGGAGCGCATCAAAGAGGCCTTCGACGCCAATGCGAAGCTGGAAAATCTGCTCTTGGCCCCGTACTTTACCGAGGCGGTCGCCAAGGCCCAGCCGGCATGGCGAAACGTGGTCAAGACGGCGGTCGAGTTGGGCATTCCCATGCCTGCCTTTTCCGCGGCACTGTCTTATTACGACGGATATCGCTCTGAACGGTTGCCCGCTAATTTGTTGCAGGCCCAACGCGACTATTTCGGCGCACATACGTATAATCGCGTGGATAAGGAAGGCATCTTCCACAGCGATTGGATCCGGCTGAAAAAATAAGCATAATTATAGTATTGTCCATGTAAAATACTAAGTTATATCTCGCAAAGACGCGGAGACGCAAAGAAGGAAATTGTTCTTGGTGCCTTTGCGGCTTTGCGAGAGATATTTTTCATTTATCGAAGGAAATTAAATGTCATCCGAATATCTTGACCAACTTTTTGGATTGACCGGTCAAACCGCCGTGGTTATCGGGGGGGCGGGCGTGCTTTGCGGCGCTTTGAGTGCGGGATTGGCGCAAGCCGGCGCTCGCGTAATAATTGCCGACGTTGCCGAAGGACCGTGCAAGGCCCGAGTGGCGGAACTGGAAAAACTGGGCGGCAAGGCCGATTATATTTTAGTCGATGTTACCTCGCGCGGGTCGATCGAAAATCTGCTGGCGAAATCCGTGGAAAAGGCCGGCCGGGTGCATATCTTGGTGAATGGCGCCGGCGTCAATGCGGGCAATGATTTTCTCGATGCCATCGATGCCGATTGGGACCGGATTATGACCATCAACCTGCGCGGCACGTTCCAGGCCTGTCAGGTCTTCGGCCGGCACATGGTCGAACAAGGAGGCGGCTCGATCGTCAACATCGGCAGCGTAAATTCACACCTGCCGTTGTCGCGGGTGTTCGCCTACGGCGCGTCAAAGGCCGCGGTGCTCAACCTTTCCCGCAATATCGCCCACGACTTCGGCACGAAAGGCGTGCGGGTAAATGTGCTTTGCCCCGGCTTTTTTCCTGCCGAGCAAAATCGCAAACTGCTCACCAAAGAGCGAGTCGAGAGCATCATGAGCCACACGCCCATGAAACGATTCGGCGAACCCGAGGAACTCATCGGCGCGCTATTGCTGATGGTTTCATCTAAGGCCGGCAGTTTCATCACCGGTGCCCCGATCAACGTCGACGGCGGCTTTACCGCTGCGTGGTTGTAAAAAGTAGGGGCGAGAGGCGAGGGATTGTGGATTTTGTAAAGCCGCGACCGTTGGTCGCGGTCTGGCTGTTATCGTAAGGCAACGTCATGGAGCAGTATCGGCCGGAGTACGACGGTCCTGTGAGTGAACCACCGTTATTTGATTGACCACCCGTTCCGGATGTTTTTTCTCTTACACCCGGAGTGATAGAATTACAAATGGACACCTACTTGAGAAGGCTACGGATGTAGAAAACCGTCACCATTCGGTCTTCTTCGTTTACCGCATAGAAGGCGCCCAGCGGTCTTTCAATCACGAGCCGGAAATCGCTGCCGCGAGATTCTCCACAAATATGCGGCTGAAATCGTAGAGCGGCGTCAATCGCGTTGGCCGCCGCTGTGACCGCCTTCCGATTCGGCGCGCGCATCCATATTTCCGCAAGATGCCGCTTCGCCGCTGACTTCCAGACAACCGTATACTTCATTTGTCTTTCAATTCGGCCAAGACTTCTTCGATGGTGTATTCGCCAGGTTCTTCGAAGGCGCTCTGGAGTTCTTTGTCCGCGACTGACTCCTGCACCCACTTGTACAATGCCCGTTCCCGGTCAGACGCAGGGACAAAATACCCCAAAGTCACTCCGGACTCATCACACAATTCCATGGCCGAATTCAGGTTATCGAGCCTGGAGCGAACCAGGGTATCCACAACAACTTTGTTCATGGCATTATCCTCCATCAACATTATCATACACCATGCTGAGCGGAGATTCAACCCATGTTGAATAACCGGAAAATTGAGGGGATAATATCTATATGAACATAATCGACTCGAGCGTCGAACTTGGAAAGGCAGTTCGTTATGCACTAATGCACAAGGGCGATCCCCTCGTTCTAAAACACATTGAAGAAGAATCCGCTCGCATCCGGGAAGAGCTTCGGAAGAAACACGGCCTGACGAACGTCGCAGCAGAACTGATCCGGGAAGTCCGTGACGAATGAAGATTGTCTCTATGTTGCACTCGCAGATCGAGAGGGATGCAATTTTGTCACTGCGGATGCTCGACTAATCAACTCGCTACAGAAAGATCGTCCATTCATCGTCGGGCACTCTTCTCTTTGATACATCTGCCGCCAAAGTCCGAAAACGCCTCCCAAAATCCCGCCCGAGAGTTGGATTTCCGGCCTTCTTCTTGATAATATCGTGTTTTTGGGGAGGAATGATTTTTCTTTTTGCAGGGGCAATCCATAATTACGTTCTTTCCAGTTGAGTCGATTCTTTAGCGTGTGTTTGAGGTTGAACGGCTACGGAGAAACAACTGTTGCAGGGCCTCCTGAACAGTCTGGAATGCAGGGCAGTTTTGACAAGGGATTTAACAAACGATGAATGAAGTGGTTATTGCACGACTCCGAGAGACACTTACTCATATCACTGCTGACTCGCCCAATCGCGCCTATATAACAGCAGCGGAAATCCTGGCCAGCAAGACCGAAGTGATCTCCAAGTACGGTCCGATATTTGCTCTGCAGAACCTCGACAACCTAACAGCGGAAGAATTCCGAAGTTTCCTTCTTTTTCGCAACAATCATCATTGGGATAGTTTGCATCGTCAAGGTGGTTTGATGACCGCAGATATGGGCCGCTTGCGGAAGGCGTTAAAGATACTTGTGAATGAGAGCATTCCAATTCGCAGCCGCCTGGACCAGATACGGCCTAATAGTCAAGAAGGTATGGTTAAAGGATTAGGGCGAGCTGTCATTACCGCTATTCTTCAAGTCGAATACCCTGACAAGTACGGGGTCGTCAATAATACAGCCGAAAGTGGGATGAAGGCCCTGGGGCTTTGGCCTGAACGTGAGCGAGGGGCGTCTTTTGGTGAACGCTATGAGACGGTGAATCAAATTCTGGTTGAATTGGCACAAAAGATGGGCGTCGATCTATGGACGTTGGACACGCTCTGGTGGCTTCCTGCTCAGGATGTGGAAGAACCTGAGTCAACAACCACTCCGATGACCGAGGGCGTATTCGGCTTGGAGCGTTACTTACACGAGTTTCTCGTGGATAATTGGGAGCGGCTGAATTTGGGTA
>JBEKGL010000162.1:0-11341 GCA_050012815.1 Thermoguttaceae bacterium | reverse complement strand
GGTCGATATACCCAAAAACATCCAGCTTTTGCACACCGTGCCCAACTACGACGATCCCATGCAGTTGCCGGGCTATCACGCGGGATGCGAGCGGGCCAAGCCGGATGAGATCGAAAGAATCGCCGATTGGATCCGCGACTGCAAGCGCCCGGTTATTTACGCCGGCGGCGGCATAATCACGGCCGAGGCCAGCGAAGAACTTCTGGAACTGGTCCGCAAGACCGGCATTCCGGTGACCACCACGATCATGGGCCTGGGCGGATTTCCCGGCGATCATCCGCTGGCCCTGGACATGCTGGGCATGCACGGCAGCATTTACGCCAATTACGCGGTGGATAACGCCGATTTGCTGTTGGCCTTCGGCGTGCGATTCGACGATCGGGTGACCGGCAAGGTTTCGGAGTTCGCCCACCGGGCGAAGATCGTGCACGTCGACATTGACGCCTCGGAAATCAACAAGATCAAAAGGGTGGATCTGGCCGTTTGCAGCGACCTCAAATATGCCTTGGGCGAATTGAACAAGATCGTCCAGTCCCCGGCCGATCTCAGCGAATGGCATCGCAAAATCGCCGCCTGGAAGCGCGACGAGCCGTTCGGCTACAACATCGACTATCCCGGCATATTGCCGCAACACGCCATCCACGAATTATACAAACTCACCAAGGATCTAGACGCATATATCTCCGTAGGCGTGGGCCAGCATCAAATGTGGTCGGCCCAGTATTACAAGTTCACCAAGCCGCGGCACTGGATGTGCAGTTCCGGGCTGGGGACCATGGGCTTCGGCCTGCCCGCCGCAATGGGCGTAAAGTCGGCCCATCCCGATAAACTGGTGATCGACATCGACGGCGACGGCAGCCTGCTGATGAACATCCAGGAAATGGCCACCTGTTTCTGCGAAAAACTGCCGGTGAAGGTGATGCTGTTGAATAACATGCACCTGGGCATGGTCGTGCAATGGGAAGACCGTTTCCACGACGCCAACCGCGCCCACACGTATCTCGGCCCGATCGATCATCCCGAGGCGCGGGGCCTGGGCAACGGCGTGACGCCGCAGGAGCGCTACTATCCCGATTTCATCGCCATCGCCCGCGGCTTCGGCTGGGACGGGCGCTCGGTGTCGGCCAAGGAAGATCTCGTGCCCGCGATCAAGGCGATGCTCAACGCCACCGGCTCCTACATTCTCCAAGTCCAAGTGCCGTACCAAGAACACGTCCTGCCCATGATCCCGGCGGGCATGACCGTGCGGGATTTGATTAAGGAATGAAAGTGGACAGTGGGCAGTAAGTTGGCAGGTGAATCGTTGTTATCAGTTTTCAGTAAACAGTTTTAAGTTCTGCATTCTGCGCTATTAGTTCCTCTGTCCTCTGTTCCCTATTGACGGGGTATATTGACAGACACCGGTTTGTTCGCTATAATAGCCGCATTCTTTTGAATGATACTTTTCCTTGTTCCCACGGTCCTCGTGGGAATAATATTAATGATTCGCATAGTTTTATACAGGGCTTTTGTGCAGGGGGAGATTAGTCATGTCATGCAAATACAAACTCGGGGGACTGTCCCGATTTTCGCACCGCGAAAATGGGATTGTAACCTTTGTCCCTAAGTTCACATCCCGCCGGCCCGGACTGTTGGGATTTATAGCGGTGGCGATTTTTCTTCTGAGTCCGTCCGCCACGGCAGCAGTCGATAAATATTGGAACGTCGCGAGTGGCAATTGGTCCGATACCGTTCCGTGTCCTTGGAATCCTTCCCCAGAGCCTACCTCTAGTGACAACGCCTATATCACAAACGGCGGAACGGCAATCGTGAACCAATCTGGTGAAGCCTGTAATTACCTTTATCTCGGTGCTTACAATTCGGGAAAAGTTCAAATTACCGGCGGCAGTATTAATGCCATTCAAGAGTATGTTGGATACTGGGGCACGGGGAACTTAACTCACTCGGCTGGAACCAACACGCTCTCCACAGTCTACGCCAATCTTTACCTTGGATATAACACCGGTGTCAGTGGAACCTACGAACTGAGCGGTACGGGACAGTTAAGCACTCCAGGCGAGAGCATTGGCTACTCGGGAACGGGAACATTCAATCAATCGGCGGGAACCAATACAGTAGGGGATATATATCTAGGTTACAACTCAAGTGGCAATGGAACTTACAATCTGAGTGGCACTGGACAATTGATAGTTACATATACTGAGATGATTGGTTTCTCTGGCACGGGAATCTTCACTCATTCGACAGGAACCAACACAGTCTCCGCTTGGCTCTATCTCGGTTACAATGCTGGAGCCAATGGCTCATATAACATGAGCAGTGCGGGAGAGTTAAAAGCTCCCAATGAGTACATTGGCCAAGGAGGCACAGGAACCTTCACTCAATCAGCGGGAACCAATACAGTAGGGGATATATATCTAGGTTACTACTCAAGTGGCACTGGAACTTACGATCTGAGTGGCACTGGACAATTGTCCGTAACAAATAATAAGAATGAGTACATTGGCTACTCAGGTACGGGAACCTTCACTCAATCGGGGGGAACCAATACTGTCTCTTATATTCTTTCTCTTGGGTACAACTCCGGTGCTAATGGAACCTACGATCTGAGTGGTACAGGAACGTTGAACTGCGGCTCCGAGTTAATTGGCTATTCGGGCACTGGAAAATTCACTCACTTGGCGGGAACCAACACAATCTCAAATTCACTCTGTCTAGGAGATAAGTCGGGGTCCAGCGGAACATATGAACTAAGCAGTTCAGGACAATTGAGCGCTGGTTACGAGTATGTCGGTTACTCAGGCACGGGAACGTTCACTCAATCGGCGGGCACCAACACAGTCTCCTTATCCAATACTGGACTTTATCTTGGCTACTATTCTGATGCCAATGGAACATACAATTTGAGCGGTACTGGACATTTAAATGCAAGTCTCGAATATATTGGCAATTCGGGTGTGGGTATTTTCAACCACACAGCGGGAACTAATACAGTTTCTGGTGGTTGGCCTAATGCTATCTATCTTGGATACAACCCCAGTGGTAACGGAACCTACAACTTAAGTGGTGCTGGTCAATTGACTGCTGAAAGAGAGTATGTTGGTAACTTAAGCACGGGGACATTATCTCAGTCAGCGGGAACCAACACTGTTACAAATTATTTATATCTAGGATACAATTCCGGTTCTAACGGAACCTATGACTTGAGCGGCACAGGACAATTGGAAGTCTCTTTTATGGAATATGTTGGGTATTCAGGAACGGGGATATTTAAGCACTCTGCGGGAGTCAACTCAAACTCGATCTCTGGTTATTTAACTCTCGGTTACAATTCCGGTGCCAACGGAACATACAATCTGAGTGGCACGGGACATTTGTATGCAAATTACGAGTATATTGGCGACTCAGGTGTGGGTACCTTTAATCAATCTGGTGGGACCAATTCAGTTTCGAAAGCTCTTTATCTTGGATTTGGATCTGATTCAAGTGGAACTTATAACTTAACCGGTGGAACACTCGAACTAAAGTCAATCAACAAAGGTTCTGGCACTGCCACTTTTAATTTCGGAGGTGGAACGCTTAAGGCTAGTGATAACTTCTCTACGACACTCCCCATGACGCTAACCGGGACCGGCGGCAATGCGAATATCAACACCTCGGTCTATATAGTCACGCTTTCCGGCCTTATCTCCGGCTCTGGCGGACTGAACAAGCTTGGCGCGGGCACACTGGAATTCGATGGAGGAATTAATACAAGCGGCACAACACTTATCAATGTCAAATCGGGCAAGGCCATTTTGGAAACGGTAAATATAAACGAGACGGATCTCAATATCACCACCGCCGCGTCAGCGACGTTGGAAGTTTTTAATGGCGCGCACACCGTGGGCATTATCAGCGGTAACGGAACAACACTGGTTGACAGCGGCGCCAGTCTAACCGCAACGTCCATCTCTCAGAATACATTAACAATCGGCAGCGGCGCGACAGTCACCATCCAAGCGATTCCCGGCGGGCCAATGAGCGGTATAATTACTCCCATTCCCGAACCAGCCGCCATTGTTCTTCTTGCCGGCGCTTTTGTTATGTTGGCACTAGCTAAGACAATCGGTCACGTGCAGGGGACTGGAGATTAGCGATTGGTATAAAGCCGCGACCGTTGGTCGCGCCAAGGCGGCAGGGGACGACGCGAAACTGCAAGCGGATTCGGTGTCTTAGACATCGCTTGCGTCGTAAAGCCGCAACCTAAACCCCCGGTGTGTCCACCGGGGGCTAAATACCTCAGTGATTAAATCCACGGGCCTGGAGGATTAGTTTTTGCTTGCGTTCGTTAAGGCCTAGTTCCAGGCCGACTGGGTATTGGTGCGGATTGACGAAACGTTTTATTCCGCTGTGAAACATGGCGAGTTGTTGCTTGGTGCGTTGGCGGATTGTTTCCAAGGCGGGGGATTGATAGACTTTTTGACCTTGGCGAAAGATCGGCGTCAGAAGGTCTTCTTGGGCGGCATCTTTGGGCATGACCTTGCGACGAGTTACGTCGAAGGGATCGACCATCGTGCAATCGCCTTGGATTGGATGTTCTTCGTCGTAGATCACGTCGCCCGCGCACTCGCCGTTGCAGCAATAGCGACGCACTTGTAAAACGCCGGGGTTGGAAATTTTTACCGCCTGCTCGGAGAGTTTTATTTTATGTTGCCAAGGGCCGCCCGGTTGCCGTATGCCGGAAAGTTTATACACGCCGCCCAGGGCCGGGTCGTCGTGACCGGTGACCAGCCTGGTGCCCACGCCCCAGGCGTCGATCTTGGCGCCCTGCTCTTTCAGGCTGACGATGATGTTTTCGTCCAGGTCGTTCGAGGCGAATATGACGGCGTTGGGAAAGCCCGCGTCGTCGAGTATCTCCCGGGCCTGGATGCTCAACCAGGCCAGATCGCCCGAGTCCAGACGGATGCCGATCATTTCATGTCCTTTCGCGCGCAGCTCTTGGCCTATTACGGTTGCGTTGCGGACGCCCTGCAAGGTGTCGAAAGTATCGACCAGGAATATGCAGTTGTTGGGCATGGCTTGGGCATAAGCCCGGAACGAATCGAGTTCGTCGTCGAAGCACATTACCCAACTATGGGCGATGGTTCCTTTGACCGGGATGCCGAAGATGCGTCCGGCGAGCACGTTCGAGGTGGCCTGGCATCCGCCGATGTATGCCGCGCGGGCGGCCGAGAGCGCCCCGTCGATGCCTTGGGCGCGGCGCAGGCCGAATTCCACGACCGGATCGCCCGCCGCGGCCATCACCACGCGAGCGGCCTTGGTGGCGATAAGCGACTGGAAGTTGATGATGTTCAGCATTGCCGATTCCAGGAGTTGAGCCTGGATCAGCGGACCTTTTGCCCGTAACAGCGGTTCATTTGGGAATACCACCGTGCCTTCGGGCACGGCGTCAACGTCGCAGAGCAATTGCAGGTTGCTTAGATATTCCAGAAACGCCCGATCGAAGAGCGGTTTTTCGTCGTTGCCGCGAAGCGAGGAAAGGCAATCCAGTTCGGCCTGATCGAAACGCAGATTTTCCAGATATTCAACGGCGGTGGCCAGCCCTGCCGCGACGGTAAATCCGCCGCGAAAAGGATTTTGCCGGAAGAACAGATTAAATACCGCTTCCAGGTCCTTCATATCGGTTTTCCAATAGCCGTAGGCCATGGTCAGTTGATACAGATCGGTCAGCAGTCCCAACGAGGGTTTATAAAGTTCCGCGAGCGTATTCATGAATTTTTGACTCCGGGATGGTCTTGGTGTAATACTAGACGTTTGCAAAAGTCCAGTCGATGGCCCCCTATCGGCGGAGGAGGTTCTGGAGTATAAAAATAAGTGGGCAGTGGGCAGTGGGCAGTGGAGAGTATAGAAAAACTCCGGGAGCAAGCTCCCGGGCTAAACTTTTAATGCGATATTCATAACTGAAAACCTAATCACATGAACGAGCACGTCGGGAATCTGATTGCGAAACTTCAAAACAACGTTGCCCAGGTCGTGCTGGGCAAGGACGAAGTCATTCGGCTGGCCGTCGTGGCCCTGCTGGCGGGCGAACACGTGCTTTTGGAAGATGTGCCGGGCGTGGGCAAGACTTTGACCGGCAAGGCCATGGCGCGGAGCGTGTCGGGCGAGTTCCGCCGCATCCAATTTACTCCGGATCTGCTTCCCACCGACATTACCGGCAGCAGCGTGTTCAACAGCCGCACGCAGGAATTCACTTTCAATCGCGGCCCGATCTTCGCCAATATCGTGCTGGCCGACGAGATCAATCGGGCGACGCCGCGAACGCAGAGCGCATTGTTGGAGGCGATGAGCGAGCGGCAAGTGTCGGTCGACGGGCAGACGAATCCGCTGCCCAGGCCGTTCATGGTCATCGCCACGCAAAATCCGGCCGAGTTCGAGGGCACTTATCCCCTGCCCGAAAGTCAACTCGACCGTTTCCTGCTGCGTATTCCCGTGGGTTATCCCGCCCGGGAAATCGAACTGCAAGTGCTTAGCAGCCATCGCGAGGGCGAACCTGTAGATAATCTTCAACCGGTTTTGACCTGCGAGCAGATCGTTTCGCTGCAAGACGACGTGCGTCAAGTCAAGGTCGATGATTCCATCAATAATTACTTGTTGGACATCGTTGAGTCCACGCGGCGGTGCGACGACTTGCATGTGGGAGTCAGTCCGCGCGGGGCCTTGGCTTTGTATCGGGCCGCGCAGGCATCGGCGCTGGTGGCCGGGCGCGAGTATGTTGTGCCCGACGACGTTAAATCGCTGGCCGTGGCCGTGCTGGCCCATCGGGTAATCAGCAAGGGCTACCTGCACGGCGGCCAACGCGAGGCCCTGGAGGCGCTGATTGAGCGGCTTGTGGATGAGATACACGTGCCGGGATAATATTTAGGGGTGGGACGAAAATTAGTTCCGAGACTAAAATTAGCTATTGGACTAAATTTATATTGTTTTCTAATCAGAACTAAATATTGCTTTTGATACTTTAGAACCGCGACCAGTGGTCGCGGTTTTATGGGATGCAAATGGAAATTATCTCCCTTTTCCTATCACCAATTACCTATCCTCTACAAACTATTACCTACCCATGTTCCGCCGTCCGCACACCACGATCTGCCGCGAGGGTTGGTATTACTTGCTGGTCACGGCGATAGTCTTTGCCGGGGCGATGGTCAAGGAGGTGAACCTGCTGTTGTTACTCTCCGGGATGATGATGGGCTTGTTGCTTTTTCATTGGCAGGTGCTTTTTGTTTCGCTTAAGGGAATGGAATTGCATCGCAAGGCCCCGTCGGCCGTGTGCGTTGGGGATCTGTTGGCAGTGGGTTTGCGATTGAGCAATACCCGGCCGCGCTTCGGCAGTTGGGCGATCACTGTCGAAGAACAAATTCAGCGCGAGCCGGGCGGATCAGGGATGAATCACGCGGCCGCGAGCATCAGCATAATAAACACAACCACGACAAGCCGATTTTTACAAGCGTGTTTTTTCCTTATATTCCCGCCGGCGAGGAGTGCGCCGGCACTTATCGCGGCCGGCTGGTGCGGCGCGGGCGATATCGGCTGGGGCCGATGCGGATTTCCTCGCGATTTCCCTTCGGGCTTTTTTCCCGCAAGCTTGCAATCGGCCAAAGCGAGACGGTTTATGTATATCCGCGTCTGGGCCGGCTAACTCGGCGCTGGCTTGGGCGGCGCAGACAGGCATTGGCCGGGGCTGACCGGCGGCAACGCCGGGGCGGGCCTGAAGGCGATTTTTACGGGGTCCGCGAGTGGCGCGGCGGCGACAGCCTGCGCCTGATGCACTGGCGCAGTTCCGCGCGGACCGGCAAATTCGTGGTCCGCCAATTCGAACAGCCGCACAACCGCGACGCGGCCGTTTTGTTGGACCTTTGGCTGCCCGAACAACCGTCGGACGTCCAACTGGAAAACGTGGAGCTGGCCGTCAGCTTTGCCGCCACGGTCCTGGCCGATTTATGCCGCCAGGGCGGCGGCAAGGCGCATTTGGGCGTGTACGACGGGCAGCCGCGGTGCGTGGGCGGCCCGGCCTCGGCCGCACTATTGCATGACATGATGAAGACCCTTGCCGTGCTCGAGGCGCGAACCGACGATAGCCTGCCGCGGTTCCTCGAACAAATTTTGAGCAATATGGCCTCGGGCACGGAGATCGTTCTTATTTCGACCCGGGCGGTGGATATATCCGACGGCAAGCGGTTTGCCGCCATTTTGTCGAACCCGGCGCTACATGCCGCCGCCGGGCGTATCCGCTCAATCGACGCTTCGAGCGATGAATTGGAGGAGTATTTTATCGCCGAATGAAAGATAAACGAATAGAAAATCATCCCGGCACTTTTTCCCATCAGAGCCGGGCCGTATCGGGTGCGGAAATACCGGGGCGATACGCCCCGGCTCTGACACTCAATAAACAAACGATGCAACTGAAACGCCTGCTGCAAATCACGATGGCGACCATAGCTGCGCTGGGGACTTTGCTCTTGAGCATGGGCCAGCGCGATTTGGTTTTGCCGTTGGTGATGATACTGGCGGCGGGCGCTTCGGTGTGGCTCACCGACGTCATAGGTATTCTGCGACTGAATCGGACGGTGGCGAATATCGCCATGCTTTTGGTCGTGGCGATTTCGATGCGTGAATTAATAATGTATCGCGGGGAAATCCAGGCCATTGGATTTGCGCGGCTGTTGATATACCTGCAGATCATCGTGCTGTTTCAAAAGAAAGACGCGCGAAGCTACTGGCTTTTGGTAATGCTCAGTTTGTTGCAGGTGATAGTGGCGGCGTTGTTCAGTCAGGGCATCGTTTTCGGCGCGATGCTGATAATATATATGCTGATAGCCTCGCTGGGATTGACGCTGTTATTGTTCCTGCGGCGGTGGGAGGAATTCTTGCCGGTGGAAAACCCGGCGCCTGCCTCCGCCCCCGGGCGCTGGCCCCTGGCCGGTCAGAAGTCCGATTTTACGCGCGCCAGCGCCGGCGGCATCGACCTTGGACTGGGCCGGGAGCTTTACTCGCGGCTTGCGGGCGTGGGCGTGAGGACCATCGGAGTGACGGTGTTGTTGTTTATTTTTCTTCCCCGCTTCGGTCAAGTGGGCTGGATGGGCGAGATCATGGGCAACAAGAAAACGGTGGGCTTCACTTCCCAGGTCAATCTCGGCGAATTCGGCCAGGTTATCGAAAATCCCGGCGAAGTGATGCGGATTCGCTTTTTCGACCATACTACCGACGCGCCTTATGAGGTTTACGGTCCGATTTATCTGCGCGGGGCGGTGTTGATGAATTACAAACGGGGGCAATGGAGCGTGGGCCGGCCGGCAGTTACGCTGGGGATTACTACTTTGGAGCGCAGGCATAACGAACGTTTGCCGGCGAATCTTGTCCGGCAGGAGTGCATCATCGAGGGCCTGGACCGGCCCGAGCTGTTTTACGTCGCTCCGTACGTGCCCGTCAACTCGGATATATACATTACCGTGGACGAATCGCAGTTGCGGCTGTTGCGATCGGAGAATCTCCGCGGACAGCGTTTCAGATATCAAATAGGCACCACGGCGCTGGTCAAGGGCCGGCAACAGTTTTTGACGCCCATAGCGCGGGGCGAGAATTATGATGCGGCCTTGCGCATCGCTCAGCCCGATGGGGAAAACGGCCTGCCGAATCTCGCTCGCCTGGCCCAGAGTTGGATCGATGAATCGAAACTGCCGCAGGAAGATCGCGCCGGCCGGGCGCGGTACCTGGAGCGGAAACTGGCCCTCTCGGGCATGTTTAAATACAGCCTGGAAAGCCAGAACCGCGACCCCGCGCTCGATCCCATCGAGGATTTCGTGACCAAGCACCGCGCCGGGCATTGCGAATACTTCGCCACCGCGCTGACTCTGATGCTCCGCAGCCAGCACATACCGGCCCGGATGGTGGTCGGTTATTGCACCGACGAATGGAACGAGATTGGCCAGTGTTATCAAGTCCGCCAGTTGCACGCGCATACCTGGGTGGAATGTTATTTGCGTCCCAGCCAGATTCCGCGCGAATTGGTGCACGGCGAGGACGTTTGGAATTGGTCGAACCATGGCGGCTGGTTGCAGTTGGATCCCACGCCGGAAGGCCGGGCAGATACAAAAACCAGTTGGTTCAGCCCGATTAACAAAACCTTCCAATGGTTCGATTATGCCTGGTCGTATTACGTGGTGGAGCTGAATTACGAACGGCAACGGAACGCGATTTTTCGGCCCATTGCGCAGGCGTTCACGTTTTTATATAAATCGATTTTCGATGCCCGGATTTGGCGCAACTTGTATAAACGCATCGGCGACGCCCTGCGCCTGAGCGGCTTGCCCGGGGCCGTCGCTTGGGGATTGCTCGTCGCGGCAAGTCTGGCCTGCGCGGCCTTGCTGGGTTTTTTGTGTTGGTTGGTCCGGCGTCCGGCGGGTAGATTGTGGCGGCGGCTTTCCGGCCGAAAGCTGAAACGCCGGGACGGCCCGCAAGTCGAAGTGGAATTTTATCGCCGCCTGGAAGCGATTTTGGCTGCGCGCGGCCTGGTTCGCTCAGCCGGTCAAACCCAGAGGGAATTCGCACGCTCGGCCGGATTCAGCCTGGCGACCGTTTACGACGAAACCGGCTTGGCATCGCTGCCGGTTCGCGTGGCCGAGGCTTTTTACCGCGTTCGATTCGGTCGGCTCCCCCTGGACAACGCCCAAGCCGAGGCGGTAGAACAATCGCTGGCCCGGATCGCCGCTTGCGACGCTCCCAGGGCCTAACCCAGCGAATTTTGAGTGTGTATTATTTCCTTGTTCCCACGCTCCGGCGTGGGAACAGAATTTATCGACATTCCAGCGTCGAAGGAAGCATTAAGAAACATTACATATTACACTAGAGTCCCGGACGAGGAAGAGTCCTCGATATGCGTTCCCACGCCAGAGCGTGGGAACGAGGATAATCCCCGATTCCAATACTGAAAACTGAAAACTGACAACTAAAAACTCCATTCCAAAGGGAATTTAATCATGAAAATCGGACTTGTCGGTTACCAAGGCTCGGGCAAGAGCACGTTGTTTCACTGGTTGACGGGCGTGACGGCGGATCCGGCCCTGTCGCACACCGGCCAAAGCGGAATGGCCTCGGTTCCGGACCCGCGATTGCAACAACTCGCCGATTTGTATCACACCAAGAAAATCACCATAGCGGCCATTGAAATAGTGGACACGCCGGGCTTAAGCCGCAAACACGAGGGCACCGCGGCCCGCATGGCCATGATCCGCGAGGCCGATTGCCTGGTTTTCGTGGCGGCGGCCTTCGGCAACACCGATCCGCTGGCCGATCTGCGCTC
>JBEKGL010000161.1:0-7578 GCA_050012815.1 Thermoguttaceae bacterium | reverse complement strand
GGGCCGGCGGGCGCGGTCCTGGCCGTGGAAAACGGCTGGTTCGCCGACGGCAAGAAAGTAATGATCGAACGCTGTTGGCTGCGCGCCTTTTCGGCCGACGATCAGAGCCGGTCTATAGATTTTCAGTTTGTTTTCATACCCGTTGACGATCCAATCACGCTACGCGGCGCGGAAGGCAAGAGTTACGGCGGGCTGAACATGCGATTCAACGTGAAAGACGAGAAACAGGCGGTGATTACAGTGCCCAATGGCGTGGCCAAGAAAGACCTGACCGAAGCGCCGCTCGCTTGGGCCGACATGAGTTATCCCATCACATCGCCGTCAATTCCCAGCGGTGCGGCGCTGTTTGTTTCGCCCGAACATCCCGATTATCCGCCGACCTGGATGGCGCGGCATTACGGGATACTTTCCATCGGCTGGCCCGGCGTGCTCAATAAGACATTTTCGCCCGGACAACCGATCAGTCTGAACTACCGCGTCTGGATTCACAAATCGACCGTTTCGACGGCCGATCTCGAAAAAGCCTATGCGGCGTATGCTTTGAAAAATAAGGGTGGGTGGAAGAATTAGTGGATAGTGGGCACTATGTTTAGCCGCGACCGGGCACCTACTTATGTCGGTCGGGGAGCGAGTAAGCATAGAACAATCCAAGGACAAAATCATGATCGCTATGACACGACAACTTTTTTGCTTTGGTTTGGCGATGTTTGTTTTTATCTGCGCGGCGTTCGCCGATGATAAGCCGGCCACGGCACCGGCGCCTGGCCTGCCCGCGCCGAAACAAGGGCTGCGATTGCCCGATATGCCGGTGCACGATCCCTGGATTCTCGCCCACGAGGAGAGCAAAACCTATTACCTTTACAGCGCGGCGCGGCAAAATGTGGACGGCGTGTCTCGCTCCGGCACGTTGACTTACAAGAGCAAGAATCTGCTGGACTGGGACGGGCCGTACATTGTCTTCAGCATTCCCGACGGAATATGGGCCAATCCCAGCCAAGGCGCATGGGCGCCGGAAGTCCACCGCTACAACGGCAAGTATTATCTATTCGTCACGCTGCACAATTCGGAGCGTGTCATCGATCGCCCGCCGGACGTTTGGCGGGTAACGCACATGCGCGGAACCGTCATTGCCGCGGCCGACTCGCCGGAAGGCCCGTTTAAGGTATTGAAACCCGACGGGCCGCATCCGCCGGCCGATTTCATGACGCTCGATGGCACGCTTTACGTCGAGGACGGAGTTCCGTGGATGGTCTACGCCCACGAATGGATTCAGATGATCGACGGAATGATAGAAGCCGGACCTTTCCGCCGCCGCTGGCGATCCCATCCATCTGTTCAAGGCCTCCGACGCCCCGTGGCTCAACGCCCAGCGAAAGCCCGGCAAAAAAGAAAATCACTACGTCACCGACGGGCCGGAACTGTTTCGCACAAAGACCGGCCAACTGCTCATGCTTTGGTCGAGCTACGACCGCGCCGGTTACGTGCAGACCGTCGCCCGCTCCGAGTCCGGCAAACTCGCCGGACCGTGGAAACAACTCGATCCGCTGGTGGGCAACGACAGCGGCCACGGGATGCTCTTCCGGACATTCGAGGGCCAGTTGATGATGGTGCTACATCAACCCTTCCGCCGCGCCCGGGCGAAACTCTTCGACATGGAAGACATCGGCGACAATCTAAAAGTAATCCGCCCACGCGAAGACCTGCACGGAAGGCCGGCATCGCAAGTCGAAAGGAATAAACTCCAATCTCCAACCCCTATCTCTAAACCCTGACCCTTATCGTGTCCGACTACGAACCCATACTGCTGGCGAACGTTCACAAGCAATATAGCTACACCCTGGCCGTGTACCAGGCCGGCGGCGGGTATCGAACGTTGCTGAAAGTGCTTAAGGAAAAGAGTCCGCAGGATATTGTCAACATGGTTCGCGCCAGCAATTTGCGCGGACGCGGCGGGGCTGGATTTCCCACGGGCTTAAAATGGTCGTTTTTGCCGGAAAATCATCCGGGACCGATTTATCTGTGCGTCAATGCCGACGAGAGCGAGCCGGGCACGTTCGTCAATCGCGTGCAAATGGAACTCGATCCGCACCAGGTTTTGGAAGGGATCATCATCAGTTGCTATGCCACCCGGGCGAGCACGGCGTATATTTACCTTCGTTTTGAATACTCGTTGTGCCTGAAGCGGATGCAAACGGCCATCGACGAGGCATACTCCGCCGGTTATCTGGGCAAATATATTCTGGGCAGCGATTTTTCCCTGGAAGTGTACATACATCGCGGAGCGGCAGCTTATGTGTGCGGCGAGGAGACCGGGCTGATCGAGAGCATCGAGGGCAAACGGGCCTGGCCGCGGATCAAGCCGCCTTTTCCGGCCGTGGAAGGACTTTTTCGCAAGCCCACTGTCGTCAATAACGTCGAGACGCTGGCCTGCGTAAAGCACATCGTCGAGCGCGGCGTGGCGTGGTTCAAGTCGATGGGCCCTCCGGCCGCGCCCGGCGATCCGCGCGATCCGGGCAGTTACGGCCCGAAATTGTACGGGCTTAGCGGGCACGTGAATCGGCCGGGCTGTTACGAGGCCCCGCTGGGAATCACCTGCCGGCAGTTGATCGAGGAGTTCGGCGGCGGCGTTTGGAAAGGGCGTAAAGTCAAGGCCGTGGTGCCCGGCGGATTGAGCACCGGAGTGATGAACGCCGACGAACTGGATACGCCATTGGATTTTTCCGCGCCGCTTAAGGTGGATTGTCTCGGACTGGGCACCGCATGTGCCGTGGTGCTCGACGAAACGTACTCGATGGTCGATTTCCTCTGGAATAGTTGCCGATTTTTCGCCCATGAAAGTTGCGGACAATGCACGCCATGCCGCGAGGGAACGCATTGGGCCTTGCAGATGGTCGACCGCATAAAGGCCGGGCGCGGACGGCTAATCGACTTGGATCTTATATTGGAAATCGCCGACTCGATCGGCATTATTCCCGGCACCACGATATGCGGCCTGGCCGACGGCGCGGCCTGGCCGATGAAAAACGCCATCCGCAAATTCCGCGGGGAACTGGAGGATTATATCAAGCGGACCAATCCGACCGGATATATGACAACCGAGCCGGTTGAAGTTTTGCCTATTTACGCTAGACAATATTTGCCGGCGTGGAGCGAAGAAGTAGTGGAGAGGGGCTAGGGATTAGAGATTATGGTCAACAACATATTATACGGAGAATAGAGATGATTGCTGGATTTATCAAGCTGTTGCGTCTTGCCCTGTCATGGGCGGCGGCGATGCTGCCCATTCTGATTTTCGCTTGTTTAATTGAAAATCTTCCCAAAGCGATGGCACAAGTAGCTGGAACTCTAACTATAAATGCCGAGGATACAAATAAGGAAAAAACCACGGTAGGTACAATTCGGGTTCGCGTTTTGGGGCCGGACGACAAACCTATCGCGGGGGCGAAAATTCATAAAGGGGTGTGGACCAAGGAGCTGGTGAAACATAATGACGATTACGTGTGCGACGATAATGGGGAAGCGGCTGTTGATTTGCCGAAAACCCTCGATATCCTCCGCATTTGGGCACGCAAGGATGGCTTTGTCCCACTGTTTGCACATTGGGAGCAGTACGATCCGGAACCGATTCCCAAGCAGTTCACTTTCAAACTCACCAAAGGCACGACGATCGGCGGTTTCGTCAAGAATGAGGACGGGCAACCGATTGCAGGCGCGAAGGTAGAAGTAAGCTGTACCACGCCCGACGGGGAGGAAAAACGAGTATCGGTAAATCGGTGGCTGTCCGAAGAGGACGGGGCACGCACGACCGACGCCCAGGGGCTATGGACTTTGGATAACGTTCCCAAAGGCGATGACATCGATATCTCGATTAGAGTCAGTCATCCCGAGTATGTAAGCGATATGACCTGGGGCGGCATGCAAGGGATGCAGAATGTAACTCTGGCGTCGCTTCGAGAACAAAAGGGCGCGATTGTCATGTACCGGGGCATCGCGTTAATGGGCACGATTACCAATCCGGATGAAAAACCGGTCGCTGGGGCGGTCGTGGCCTGGGGTGACGATCCTTACGGGCAAACAAGCAGCGTGCTATCTCGTTTGGAAGTCCGCACGGATGAAAAGGGAGTATATAAACTTCCGCCGTTGCCGCCGCTTACCATGACTGTGACGGTGATGGCCGAGGGATTTTCCCCGGACCTGAGGAAGGTTACGGTTTCGCGCGAAGATCCAAAGGCCGATTTCAAACTCAAACCGGGCAAGAAGCTGCGTATTAAATTCGTTGACGGCGCGGGCAAGCCGATTCCGCAGGTTTATGTGGGAATCGAAAGCTGGCGCGGATACAAATCGCTTTACAATCAGGTTCACCCTAATGTTCTGGATACGAAGATACCGAGCCAGGCCGATAAAAACGGTGTCTACGAATGGACTTGGGCGCCCGGCGACTCGGTGTTCTATAACTTCGGCAAAGAAGGGTATGAACAGATCGAGTCCAGGGGAGTAACCGCCAACGGCGCGGAGCACGAGATTCGGATGTCGAAATAAAAAAATGCCGTACTATTGAGATCGAAACATCTAATACCAATTCAAATCCGCGTTTCGACAATGTTTGGATTGGCGTATCGCAAAACCGCAAGCGGTTTGTGGATTCTTACATCCCCTCTCCCCCCTCACCCGAAGGGTTAGGGGATCGATTTGCAAAAATCGAGTCCATAATTGATGGAAAATGAGAATTATCCCTTTTGTCTATTGACAATAAAACTCTGTATGTGTATTTTTACGCATAGTGTTAAATTTTTAACATCTAGTATCGAAATTTTATAATTTTGTTTTATTTCAAGGAATTCCCATGGCCCAATCTTCTTTAACGGCCCTTAGCCGGCGGGAGCGGCAGATCATGGAGATCGTCTACACCCAAGGCCGGGTCACGGCGGCCGAAATACATCAAAACATTCCCGATCCGCCCAGCTATTCCACTGTGCGGACATTGCTTCGGGTGCTGGAGGAGAAGGGGTATCTTGTTCACGAAAGCGACGGTCCGCGATACGTTTATTCCCCTTGCATTTCGGCGGAAAAGGCGAAGCGTTCGGCATTGGAGCAGATATTGAGGACCTTTTTCAACAATTCCGCCGTAAGCGCGATGGCGGCCCTGATGGATATGTCATCGTTGAATCTTTCGGAAATGGAATTGAAGCGTCTGGCCCGGCTCATTCAGCAGGCCCGAGACAAGGAGGACAGGCATTCCTGCCTGTTACAGGAGAAAAGCCATGACTGAGTTTTTCGATCTTCTGCGAGGCATGGGGTT
This sequence comes from Thermoguttaceae bacterium, assembly GCA_050012815.1. Lineage (GTDB taxonomy): Bacteria > Planctomycetota > Planctomycetia > Pirellulales > Thermoguttaceae > JBEKIK01. Next base: position 2,279 of record JBEKGL010000161.1, on the reverse strand, counting down.
TTATGCCGGCGGAGCGGCGTCGGCCGTGGAAATTCTTTTCCGCGTGACGGTACTGCTCTTGACGGCAGGCGCGATTGCGTTTTGTCTGAGGCGTTCATCCGCCGCGCTAAAGCATTTGGTTTGGACGTTGTCGGTCGTGGGCACGCTGCTGATTCCCTTGTTTTATTGGGCGTTTCCCGCCTGGCGATGGGCGGTTTTGCCTGCGCCGCCGGTTTCGCTTGCTTCGGGCGCAAATGATGCTTTGATCGGAGCCGCCTTGCCCTACACGAATCATGTCGCAAGTCCTACTCGCGATTTACCCGGAGAATTTTCAATTGCTCATACCGGTCAACCGGCGGAAAACGCAACTCGGGCAAAAATCGGCGGTCCGGCCGGGCAAAAGACGGTTTTTCACGGCGATTTGCCATCTCGACCGGCGCTCTCTTGGCCGGGAATTATGGCTGCTGTTTGGGGCGCGGGAACATTTTGCTTCTTGGCATGGACTTTGACGGGGATCATTGGCGCATGGAGCGTTGCTCGGCGTTCGGAGCCGGGCGGGGGTGCGAACTGGCAATATATTTTGCACAATCTCAGGGATAAATGCGGTATTTCCCGAGGCGTTGAAATCCGACAGTGCGCGCAATTATCGGTACCGATGACTTGGGGCTTTCTACGCCCGGTAATACTCATTCCAGCCGATAGCACGTTATGGCCGGAAGACGTAAAACGCAGCGTGTTGCTGCATGAACTGGGTCACATTCGCCGGCACGATTGCCTGATCCACTTTTTAAGCCGGTTGGCCTTGGCGGGGTACTGGTTTCATCCACTGGTCTGGATAGCGGCAAGACAACTTCGCAAAACCAGCGAACAAGCGGCCGACGACGCCGTACTGAGTTCCCAAATCGCCCCGCCCGATTACGCCGAACATCTGCTTCGCATAGCCGCCGGGATGCGCGGCATGAAATGGTTCGCCCACGCCGTGCTGCCCATGGCGGGTTCTTCAGATCTGGCGGGGCGCGTGGTGGCTATCTTGGATTCTAATAGAAACCACCGGAGTATAACAAAAATAACGTACTTTTCGTTGCTGACATTGACGCTAATGTTATTAATCCCCTGTGCTATTCTGCGACTAGGCTATGCCCAGGACAAAACGAATCCAACAACTCCTGCAAATACTTCGGAGACATTTCAGATACTCTCCGGCGAAGTAAAGAATATCGATGGCAAGCCAATCAAAGGAGCTATAGTAGCCTTTAATTTTGGAGGCATGACATTGTTTCACGAAGCAAAAACCGATGCCGAAGGCCGCTTTGAGATACGGAATAAATCCATGTCACCTACCTGGGTCACGGTGGAAGCCGATGGTTACGCATCAAAACGTCAAAAACTATCCGCAGAAATAAAAGGCAAATCGTTTTTCATCTCGTTGGTATTGGAATCGGCACAAACCATTCGCGGCCGAGTCGTGGATACCCAAGGCAAGCCGCTGGCGGGAGTCAATGTTAATACAAACGCAACAGACTTTAATAACATCCCTTTCTTTCAGACGACTACCGATCGCAATGGGCGATTTGTTTGGAAATATGCTCCGGGCAATACAATCCCAATCGGCCTATGGGCAGAAGGCATGATGATGAAAGACCAGGATCTCCAGGCATCTGACAAAGAGCATACCATTACACTTGATCCTCAAATGCATATTCTGGGAACTATTGTAGATGAAGAAACCGGAAAACCGATCAATAAATTCCGCTTCTATATTGGCGGCCACAAAAGAAATAATGACGAAATTACTTATGAACTTTGGGATCAGGGACGAAAAGACAACATCTTTGTAATAGGTAACAATCAACCCTTCAACGAGAAAGACTACATAAAAATCGAGGCTGACGGGTATGAGACGATTACAAAAGAATTTCAACACAGTCCAGGGGAACAGCGACTTGAGATCAAGATGAAGAGAGTCAATAAACCGTCGGCCGCTTCTCAAGACAACTCTGAACCGGCCAAGCAGATCAAAACCATCGGGGGTAAGGTAGTGGATGACGCCGTGAAAGATGCATCGGGTTCCGAAAAAGAAAAAAGTTCAAAGAAACCCGCTTTTACCGTCCATGCCGTTGATGCTCAGTCGGGCGAGCCGATTGTGAAGGTTCCGCTGGAAGTCGTCGCTCAATATCTGAACAAAGACAAGCCCGAGACGACCAAATACTCGACGGATGTCAACGGCGACGCGAGAGTGGAACTTAATAACGGTCCTTTTGGGAACATATTCTTTTATGCCAGGGCCGTGGGTTATGTTC